>UQWT01000043.1 GCA_900544815.1 uncultured Bacteroidales bacterium
ATATCAAACCCTGCCAAAGCAATAGGCAGAAGCCCTACCGGAGTAAGTACGGAGTATCTGCCGCCTACATTGTCGGGAATAACAAATGTCTTGTAGCCCTCCTTATTCGACATGGTCTTTAGAGCCCCCTTTGATGCGTCTGTAATCGCCACTATCCTATCCTTGGCCATCTTGCAACCCACCTTACTCTCCAACATCTCTCTTAAGAGCCTGAACGCAATTGCAGGCTCGGTTGTAGTGCCCGATTTTGATATTACAACTATGGCAAAACTCTTGTCCTTAAGATAAGCCAACAATTCTGCCATATAGTCTTCACTCATTGTCTGCCCTGCATGTACAATCTGCGGATAAGATCCCGGTGTATATTGCAAAAAACTGTTCTGCAATGCACTGATTATGGCCTTTGCTCCCAAATATGATCCTCCTATTCCAACAACAACAACAACATCAACAGTACCACGCCATTGTTCTACTACCTCCTTGCATCCGGCTATAATAGCCCTGTTGTTTTCATCAAACGGCAGATCCTTCCATCCTAAGAAATCGTTTCCTGCACCGGTCCCACTCAAAACGGTTTTCAGCGATTCGCCGGCTTTTGAAAAATATTCGTCTAATATCTTTGTCCCAACAAAAGGCCTAATAGGTTCAATATTAACTGTTAACATATTATCTACCTCCAATTAGTTTTTTGATTTTATTTTACATCCTCTTATCCTCGTCCACGGACTTATTCTTGCAAACGGTATGAATCTAAAAAAGCAGATCCGTAAGTTGCTTTATTACAAAAGGGGGATATTTATTCTCGTACAAAATCTTATATACCGCATCGGCAATAGGCATGTTAAGTTTGTACTCTCTGTTTATCTCACTCATACACCTGCACGCGTAATACCCTTCGGCCACCATATTCATCTCCATCATGGCACTCTTAACCGAATACCCTTTTCCCACCATATTACCGAATGTCCTGTTTCTGCTGAACTGCGAGTAACCGGTTACCAGCAGGTCTCCAAGATAGGCAGATGAAGAGACAATACGGGATTTGTCGGGATGCGTAGCATTAATAAAAGATACTAATTCATGGTAGGAGTTTGTCATAAGCACCGCCATAAAGTTGTCCCCATACCCCAATCCATGGCAGATTCCGGCCGCTACTGCATATATATTCTTAAGAGCCGCCGAGTATTCAACACCATATATGTCTGTCCCCGGATTAGTCTTTATGTACTTACATTCAAAGACTTTACAAAGCGCCCTTGCAATCTCTATGTGCTTGCTTGAGAGGGTAAGATAGGACAACCGCTCCATTGCAACCTCCTCTGCATGGCACGGACCACTAACAATGCCTATTCTGTCAAACGGTATATTATGCACATCGTGGAAATACTCTGCTACCGTCTGGTTCTTTTCACCAACAAATCCTTTAATTGCAGATATTATGAATTTTCCCTGTAACGAAACATTTATACTCTCTGCCACCTTCATGAAATATGCAGATGGAGTACAGAAGAGCAATACATCTGAATTTGAAATAACTTCATTAATATCTGAGCTCATGTTTATGCGTTCAGGATCCAAATATACAGACTGTAGATAATTTGGATTATGATGCCACTCCTTTATCTTCTCTATATTCTCATCACTCCTTAAATACCAATTTATATAGCTCTGATTATTAAGCAATAACTTCACAAGCGCAGTTGCCCAACTTCCACTTCCAATCATGCAGTATCTTAACCCGCTTGTCTCAAAAAATGTTTTCATTATTATCTTTAATTATAATCTTCAACAACCAAGTAAATTATTTTCCCTCATCAGCAAAGCTGTCATCCAACAGATTATTAGTATCCAATGCCGCAGTAACCGCAAGCCTGTCACAAAGTTCATTCTCGGGATGCCCGGCATGCCCCTTTATCCAATGAAACCTAACATTCTGTCTTGCAGCTGCTTTTATATACCTCTCCCATAAATCCGGGTTCTTCTGCTTATGAAGTCCTTTTACCAACCATTTTTTTAGCCACCCCTCCTCTACAGCTTTTACGACATACGATGAATCAGAATAGATATGTACCTCGTTCCCATTCTGTTTAAGTGCCTCCAACGCCACAATCACCGCCAACAGCTCCATCCTGTTATTGGTAGTATATTTATACCCTGCACTCAATTCCTTATAATGAGGCCCGCATTTAAGTACAACTCCATAACCTCCCGGACCGGGATTGCCTCTCGAAGACCCGTCTGTGTATATTTGAATAACAGCCATATTTCTATTCCCTTCCCGACAAGTCCTCTACTACAGTTTCTCCACCTCTTCATCTATCATAGGAAGTGTAACATCCTTTTGAGGAGTGTCAAATTCCTTTACCTTAAGCACATTTGCGTGAAGCTCATCGTAAAGTTTCCTGTTTTTGAAAACGTCCACAGCCATATATATTGCGCTAAGCATAGACTGAGGATTTGCCTTGTTTCTTCCGGCAATATCGTATGCGGTTCCATGGTCAGGAGATGTTCTTACAATAGGCAGGCCTGCCGTAAAGTTTACACCGGCATCAAAAGCAAGAGCCTTAAACGGAATAAGCCCCTGATCGTGGTACATTGCAAGCACCGCATCATATTTGTATTGTCCGTTTATGCTAAAGAATCCGTCGGGAGGGAATGGGCCGAATGCCATTATACCATCATCCATAGCCTTATCTATTGCAGGCTTTATAACTCTTATCTCTTCATCTCCCATAAGCCCTTTATCTCCGCAATGGGGATTAAGTCCCAATACTGCAATCTTTGGCTTATCTATGCCGAAATCTCTTGACAGAGAGCTGTTCATAATACGTAATTTGCTTAATATAAGCTCCTCTGTAATAGTCTCGGAAACTTTAGACAATGCAATGTGTCCTGTTGCTACACCAACCCTCATCTTGTCTGCGCACAAGAACATAAGACCGTCTTTTGCATTAAACTCCTGTATAAGATACTCAGTATGGCCTGCATATTTGAATGTCTCCAATGTTACGGCACGCTTGTTAAACGGAGCTGTTATTATAATATCCAAATCACCTCTCTTTGCATCTGCAACTGCAGCCTCAAGCGCAACAATTGCCCCCTGCGCCCCCTCATGCGTACACTCTCCGGGCTCTACATTAAATGTATCCGGAACACAATTTATAATGTTAACACGTTTTGGATGAGCATCTTTTGCTGCTGTTATGACATTAGTATTAATATTATCTGTTTCGGGAATACGTTTTCTATAAAATCCAAACGCCTTTGACGAACCGTAAACCACCGGAGTACACATCTCCAACACTCGCGCATCAGACAACGCCTTTATAATAACCTCATAGCCAATACCATTTGCATCTCCCTGAGTTATACCAATTACAACATTATGTGCCATATCTATCTATATTACTATACAAAATTTCATTAACCCCGCAAGTTACAAATTTTTCGTCTAAGGTTAAAACAGAGGGAAAAAAAGCCGGGCAAAACAACCGGACTTTTTTTGACACCCTAATCCTTGTATTCAATAACGGTATTTTCATGAATGAATGACTCAAATCGGTCTACAGTAATATAATTTATTACCCATCCCGTCTTAAGGTACAGTGTTTTAAGAGACTCCATACGGCACGATAAAGGCATTTCGTTTTTACCGCATCCTATAGCAGTCCTGCTTAGATCCAATTTTGTCAAATGATTACTTTCGCAGTTCAAATATTCTGAATAATCCAACCATGTAATATTTGTATTTTTGCTTAAATCTAAAACTAAATTATAGTTTCCGCGACAATTCAACTTTTTAAGTGCTGTATTGTGGCTTAAATCCAAAGTTTCTATCTCATTACCCAAACAATACAGACCTGCCGTTCTCCGTAACTGTTTTGGTGTCTGCACCGGTTGCTGCCACGCCAGCCCATTTCAACCCCATTCCCAATCGGCTCCGTAGATTTGGCGTTAGCCTCTCTTTACTCTCTTTACCATCAAATGGCCAAAGCCAATGCCAATGCCAAAGCTTATTCGGTGAACGAGCGAAGCATTGCAATCTCCTCCGCCCAAATGGCAGTATCCGGAGTCTCCAACACCAACGGAATGCCGTTAAAACGGTCATCCTGCATTATCATCTTGAACGGAGTAATGCCTATAACACCTTTACCTATACTTTCATGACGGTCTACATGACTGCCAAGCCCTTTCTTTGAGTCATTGATGTGCATACCCTTAAGGTAATTGAACCCAACCACCTCATTGAATCTTTCAAATACATCTTTAAAGCCATCCTCTGTTGAGATGTCATAACCCGCTGCAAAAGAATGCGCTGTGTCTATACACACACCAACGCGGCTCTTATCTTCCACTTTATCTATTATAGCAGCAAGGTGCTCAAATTCATAGCCCAAGTTGCTTCCCTGCCCTGCAGTATTTTCAATAACCGCTGTAACGCCATTAGTCTTGTCCAATGCAATGTTTATAGACTCTGCAATTGTTTTAAGACACTCATCAACAGAAACCTCTTTTAGAGTACTGCCGGGGTGGAAGTTAAGATAGACTAACCCTAACTGCTCGCACCTATTCATCTCATCTAAAAAAGCCTCTCGCGATTTCTGCAAACCATCTGCCTTTGGGCTGCCAAGGTTAATAAGATAGCTGTCGTGAGGCAGAATCTGATACGGAGAGAACCCATGCTTGTTACATTCCTCCTTAAATTTTTCAATATCTTTCTCTGCAAGCGGAGTATCTGTCCACCTCATCTGGTTCTTTGTAAACAGGGCAAAGGCATTGGCGCCAATGGCCACAGCATTTGCTACCGCTTTATACACCCCGCCGGATGCACTTACGTGTGCTCCTATATATTTGACATTCTTCTTCATTGTATATCACCAATTTTTAAGATCGTAAAAATTTTCCTAAAGATAAGCAATAATCGCTGTACAAAAAATAATTCCGTAAAAATGCCTTCTAACTGATCACAGAAAAATCCACACACTCCCGCCCCTCACGTCTCATAGCCTCCAAGCTCTGCTGCAAAATTCTATTTTGAGGCAATTGCAAACCGGGATCCACATCCAAAACCTCCTGCGCAGCAACCCTTGCCGTCTCCAAGATCTGTGAATCTTTGGACAGGTTTGCAATACGCAGATCCACAGCCAACCCGCTTTGGGCTGTACCCTCCAAGTCCCCGGGGCCACGCATCCTAAGATCTTCCTCTGCCAACTCAAAACCATCACTTGTCCGGCACATAAGATCTATCCTCTGCCTGCTCTCATTACTTATTTTATAACCTGTCATGAGAATACAGAATGCCTCATCGGACCCTCTGCCAACTCTTCCCCTAAGCTGGTGCAGCTGGCTTAGGCCAAATCTTTCCGCACTCTCTATTATCATTACAGATGCATTAGGCACATCAACCCCCACCTCTATAACAGATGTGGCAACTAAAATGTGCGCCTTACCACTTGCAAACAGATTCATATCATACTGCTTGTCCTCGTTCTTCTGCTGTCCGTGCACCACCGCCGTAACATAATCAGGAGCCTTAAACTCCTCAATTATACGTCCATAACCCTCCTGAAGATTCTTGTAATCCATCTTCTCACTCTCTTTAATGAGCGGGTACACCACAAACACCTGTCTCCCCTTTGCAATCTCACGCCTCATAAAATCGTACACCCTCTTGCGTCCGCTCTCTGTCACATGAATTGTTTTTACAGGCTTTCTTCCCGGTGGAAGCTCGTCAATTACAGACACATCCAAATCTCCGTACAGAGTCATTGCAAGCGTTCTGGGGATAGGTGTAGCCGTCATCACCAAGATATGCGGTGGTATACTGTTCTTCCGCCACAACTTAGACCTCTGCTCAACTCCAAACCTGTGCTGCTCATCTATGACCGCCAATCCAAGATTTTTAAACTCCACCGTATCCTCCAAAAGGGCATGAGTACCAATGAGTACCTTTAACGAACCATCTGCAACCCGCGGCAATATCTCTTTTCTCTCTTTTGTTTTTGTGCTTCCACTCAATAACGCACACTCTATCCCTGCTGCTGCAAGAGTTTTTGAAATCCCCTTGTAATGCTGCTGTGCAAGTACCTCTGTTGGTGCCATTATGCATGCCTGATAGCCATTGTCTACAGCCATAAGGATAGAAAATATTGCAACCATGGTCTTTCCGCTGCCAACATCACCCTGCAGAAGTCTGTTCATCTGCCGTCCGCTGCGCGTATCTTTTCTTATCTCCTTTATTACCTTTTTCTGCGCACCGGTAAGAGGAAAAGGAAGCGAATTGTAACATGCGTTAAAGGCATCACCTATCTTATTGAACATTATACCGTTGTCTGCCCTCATCCTCACAACCTTCTGCTTTAGCAGCCCAAGTTGCAGAAAGAAGAGCTCCTCAAATTTAAGCCTGTACTGCGCTCGTTGCAAAAGCTGCTGGTTCTGCGGAAAATGAATATTCTTAACAGCCTCCTTTAAGGGGCATAGGAATCTCTCTTTGAGTATTTTGTCGGGAAGCGTCTCATTAATACCATTGCCGTACTTTTCAAGCGCCGACGCCATAAACTTGGAAAAGACCTTGTTGCCTATCCCGGCATTTTTAAGCTTTTCCGTGCTTGAGTAGACCCCCATCATTGTACTGCCTCCGTACATGGTCTCCTCAGAGGCTTTTGTGACCTCGGGGTGAACCATATTATAGATACCGTTAAACTCAGACGGTTTGCCAAAGACAACATACTCCTCCCCTATCTTCAGCTTCTCCTCCATCCATTTTATTCCCTTAAAGAATACTAATTCTATGCTACCGGTACTGTCCTTTAAAATGGCTGTAAGCCGCTTGTTCTTTGGGGTGTCTCCCATAATGGATTTGCTTATGAGCTTGCCTCTGAGTTGCACATATGCAAGTGTAGATTCAAGCTCCCGCACTGTGTACACCTTGCTTTTGTCTACATATCTGAACGGTGCAAAATAAAGCAGATCGCGGCACGTGGCAATGCCAAGCTCCTTCTCCAAAAGCTCTGCTCTCTTTGGCCCTATACCGGGCAGAAATTTCACCGGTGTCTGCAACAAATCCGTCATATTGCAAACATACATAAAATCTGTTTTGCTACCAAAAGTGCAGAGAATTAGAGCTCAAATTTTCTACCATACAAGTTATTTATCCACATAGCAAATAATTTGACTACTAAGGCTACTATTTCATGCTGTTGCTACCAAATCAGTATTACAAATAATTAAAGAAGAAAGATATGAGAAACTATATATTATGCGCCTTATATTATGCGCCTTATGCCTATTGATATTTGGATGTAAAATAAGATGAGGTGGCTAAAAAGTCACCTCATCTTCCAAATAATCAACTTTATAAAAACTTATTTTAGTAACTCTTCAAGTTTAGATTGCAGCTCCTCACCACGCAGATCTCGTGCTATAATGACACCCTCTCTGTCAAATAAAACCGTTGCCGGAATTCCATTAACACCATATTTTTTTGAGCCTTCACACTCCCACGCCTTTAAATCAGACATATGCTTCCAAGATAAATTCATATCTTTGATAGCCTTCAGCCAATCATCCTTTTTTGAATCAAGAGATACACCAACTATCTCAAAATTATCGCCACCAAATTTCTTATACGCCTCAACAACATTTGGCATCTCAGCCCTGCAAGGCCCACACCAGCTTGCCCAAAAATCAACCAAAACATATTTACCTTTACCAACATAATCAGACAATGACACCTTATTACCCTCTGCATCCTCCATGGTAAAATCAGTAAATGGCTTGCCTACAGATGTTTTATCCAACTTATCAATTTGTTCGGCTATAACCTTATAGATAGGCAAACTCTTTGTATACTCATTAGCACCGGCAATAAGTTCCTTTTTTCCTTCTACAGAATCCTCGTTTGTAACAGCATTATACAGATTCCTATACCAAACAGCAGGATTATTGACATTATTCTTTACATAATCTCTAATTAAAGCCAAAAGCTTCTTACTACACTCCTTAATAGTCGCCTTTACACTATCCAAATCCACAGCAGATGTGTCCAACTCATTTTTTTTCACCTTGTCAATGAGAGCCCATTTTTGCTGCATAGTATCAATATATACATTATATTCATTGGAAAAATTCTGATATGAATCGTTCAAAGGGGTACCGGAAACAACTGTTTTATTATTTCCGTCTGTGAATAGATTAATAACACCCTTTTCCAATACTACAGTAGCATGAATAACTGCAGGCTCATTAGGATTATCAGAGCTAAGATAGACATTGCAATAATCAAGATTAGGCACATCACCCTTAAATGTATACTTACCATCCTTTATAACTGCAGAATCCTTTTGAGGATTGCTCCTGTCTTTATTGATACTGCTTCCGTCTATCTTGTAGACAAATTTTCCGTTGAGATTACTATTTTCAACAGTACCGTTAATGGTATATCCGTTATCTGAACAACCTGTACAGATTCCCATTACCATAATAACAGCGGAAATTACTACATTTTTCATCATATTATAAGTCATTTAGTTATTTGATTAATTTTTTCAAAAAATCTTCACTACCATCAAACGACGGCCTTATGGTATTGTTATTTATAAAACAGCCGTTCTTGTCAATTAACATAAAACGAGGGATCTCATTAATATTATAAATGGAATCAAACTCTTTCTCACCCTTAGGAGAGATGATATATTGCGGCCAAGAAGGATTATCCGCCTTAACCTTTTCTTCCCATTGTTCTCTGTCGTTGTCTACTGAGATGCTTATCAAAACAATCTCCTTGTTGTCCTTAAACTTTCCGGCCAACTTTTCCATGTACGGTATTTCTGCACAACAAGGAGCGCACCAAGTAGCCCAAAAATCAACGTACACAGCTCTGCCCTTCCCAACTATATCCTTAAAATGAAAGCTGTTGCCACTAACATCTTCAACTAAGAAATCCGGTGCCTGCATCCCCGGCATTATATTCTTTATTCCGTTATATGCCTTTTCATTGCTTTTGAATATCTCGCTGCTTCCCGACAAATCTCTGTAAATCTCAAATGCCTCACCAACCCCATCTGTATTGAAAGACTGCAACGTAGATTGAATGGCAAAGTCAGACAATCTCTCTCTAACCACAGGATTATCAATCTTTTCTTTCAGGTATTTCATATACCTTACAATCTCCTTGTCCCCTTTATATAATTCGGGGTAAAGCTGGAGATTCATTCTCACAAAAAGATCAGACAAAGAGGCTCGCACATTACAATTGGTCGTATCCTCAATATCTATAGAGGTGAGCGAACTCATAAAATCTGCATCATCTGTAAGTTTACACCCCAACCCTATAGCACCGAATCCGTACATGAACAACTGTTGCTGCTGCATATCCTCTATCTTCGGCATCCGCTCATCAACAAACGGTTTGCAGCACGATTTCAACAGCCCTTTCAAATACTGCTGGTATTCAGACACTTTTTCACGGAACTCCTTATATGTAAACGGAATCCCATTATCCTTGCTATAATCATAAACCTTATATGGAAGATTAAGATAGTTTGACTCATTAGCCGTTTTACCTTTGAATGTAGGGGTGACAACATACCTCTCTTTTTTTGTTCCATAGAAATCCACAACCTTAGTCTCTCCATCCAAGTTAACTGCAAGGTCTGCTCCGGGAGTCAAATACACAGGAATATTTACCATATCTGTACCAAGATACTTCAAATATAGGAATGCCTTCACAGGCTCACTGCAGTCTACTGTATGTCTGAAATTTCCATCCTTGTCAACTTGTATTGTATCCCTGTGTTCTCCATTATTGTCTGTGTAATTCAAAAGAAATACACCTGTTCCATCATATCTGCAAGTATGCCCTTGCACGACAGCAGCATTCTCGTTGCCACTGCACGAGAATGCTGCTACTGTACAAGCCAAAATAAGCAAATGTTTAAATTGAACATTCATATTATATGACCTATTAAACTCTTATTACTTTGCAATAGAATTATTTGTTAATAAATCCGTCAAGGACCTCAATAATGTTTTTGGCTGAAGGACGTTCTGCATTTATAGTCACAATCTTACCATCCTTGTCAAATATCATAAACCTTGGAATAGCCCTTATATTATACTCTTTGGCAAAACTAGAATCGAATGCAGTAGGTATGATATACTGCCTCCACGTTGGTTTATCCTGTTCCAATTTAGACAACCAGGCCTTTTTGTTGTTATCCAAAGATATGCTCAGCATCTCTATCTTGTCATTTCCTTTGTAATGCTCAACAAGTTTCTCCACGTATGGAATTTCGGCACAACACGGGCCGCACCAGGTAGCCCAAAAATCAATATAGGTGACTTTGCCCTTTCCAACTACATCCAAAAAATGCACTGTATTGCCATTAGGATCCTGCATCTCAAAATCTGTTGCCATAACTCCGGGGAGGAGTTTCCTTAAACTATTAAAGACCTTTTCATTATCTTTATACTTTTCGCTTTTACCGGAAAGTTCCTTGTATAACGGAAATGCCTCAATAAGACCATCACAATCTCCTGCAACCATATAGAAGTCTATAGTGTTGTCCGAAATATACTCTCTTACCTTAGCATTACTTACTTTCTCCTTTAAATATAACATCTCCCTCTCTATGTAAGGCTTTCCCTCATAGTATTCGGGATGCGCCAATACTAGATCATACCAGATATAATCAGGTATGAGATTTGATTTACTGCTACTCTTGAAAAGAGACTCATCGTTAATATTTATCTTGGAAACCTCCTTAACAAAATCCGGGTCTTTACTTGCATTGTTTTTTGTATCATATAAAGATCTTCTGGCAAATGTAAACAGATATTGCTCCTGCATACCTTCTATCTCTTTTAAAGTTTCATTTCTAAACACTTCGGAACACCCATCCAACTTGGATTTAAGAAAATCCTGCCTTGCCTTCACCTGCTTTGTGAACTCTTTATAGGTTACAGGAGAACCATCTTTGTTAACGTAATAATAATCATAATATGGAGGAATATTGATATAATCACACTCCCTTGCATTATCTCCGGAAAAGACAGGTGTCACAACATATTTAACCTCTTTCTCACCAAAAAATTCAACCTCCTTAAATTCTCCCAACAGCTGTACATCTGTTTTTGCTCCCGGTGTAATATAGAGGTCTATAAATGCCTTGTTTTTGCCCAAATAGTCCAACACCAGATGTCTGCTATCTATAGCATTACATGCAATTTCGTGCTGGAAACGGCCGTTTGCATCCACTTTTACAGTATCTGTATTTTTATGGCTGTCCATAACAAACAGGTAGCCGCTTCCTTTATAATCGCAAAGTTTGCCCGTGATTGTTGCACTCTTTTTTGACTCATCAGCAAATGACACAAATGTTATAAGTGCCAAAAGCGTAAATAAAAACAATTTTCTCATCTAAATTATCAAATAAATTTATTTAACATTCCAGTTGGTATTCCATTTCAGTACAGATTCAGGTATGTTTACCTCAAGATTATCCTCAGTAAACGGATAAACAGTGTCCGTACCATAAACCTTATGCCCGTATCCGGCCTTCAAATCTGCAAAAAGAGGATCATTCCACAATCTCTTCATTTCAAAGAAGAACAGCCCTTGTCCCAAGCATTCCCTAATTCTCTCTTCAACACAGAACCTTATTAATTTGTCTTTTGTATCTATTTCAGCGGGAACAGGTGCATCTGCTGCAGGCATACGATATTTTCTAAGAGTCTCCAGAACCTCTTTGGCAGCATTCATATCACCTGCTCTTGCCTCACACTCAGCAAGAGTTAGATATAATCCGTACGACGTTATACCCATAGGGGTATCCCTATAGCATACTCTATACAACCCATCATTAAGTTCATACTTATACTGTCTTCTGTCTGTAGAGCCAAAGAGGGCATAATACTCCGGTTTTGCATACATTGTAGCTGTAGATTCATAATATTGGCTATAGAACGAAATACAATCGTTGAACCCTGCAATATTTCTCATGTACTGAATATTGTCAAAATGATATATTCCGTCACACCTTATCGTGGCTTCATCCATGGTATTCAGATCATAGAATTTGGCACTGCCGGCTTCATCTGCATATTTTTTTGCCAATCTCAATGCCTCCAATGCCTTGTCATATCTGTTCATATAATGATAGACATGTCCCAACATTGCGTATGCATCTGCTTTCTCTGTTCTAAAACTGTAAGCAGTGCTGTTATAAATGTGAGGGCAAGACTCCTCCATCTCGGTTATAATAAAATCAAACAGTTTCCTCATGGTGCCCCTTTCAAAGGTCTCCTGAAGAGTATTTGCCTCTGTTATTATCGGAAGCCCTGGCTCACTGTCTGCATAGCTGTCATTGTATGGTTTAAGATAGATCTGTGCAATACGGAACAGATACCAAGCACGCATAACTCTTGCCTCTGATTGTGTAGACAGTTTGTCTGCCACGTCTGCATCTGTATTCATCACATTATTGATTATTAGGTTGCAGGAATACATATTACCGTTATAACCCCAATCAGACGGTAAATCGTCGGGAAGAAGAAAAGCTTTGTTGTACATATAGCACTCTTTACCTTGTTGACCCATTTTCGAACCTAATTCACCAAAACTTCTCCCTGTCACAACGTATTCATCGCTTAAAATGGGGAAATAAAGCCTACCATCAAACTCTAATGTCCATTTAATCATATCAAAAGAGGTAAGGAGACCATCATAGTGTTTGTACTCCGTAGGAACATCCTTTCCCCTTGGTTTTATACCAAGGAATTTGTCCGGGTCACACGCCGTTAACAGCAATATCACCGTTGCTGATGCAAGTATTATATTTTTTATATATCTCATAACAAAATCATTTAAAAGTTAATAGACAATCCAACTGAACAGTATGTACCATAGTTATAATTGTTGAGTCCCACCTCGGGGTCCACACCTTTGTCATTTGCAACAATCTTGAATATATCGTGTCCGGTTAGTCTAACCTTTACGCTCTGCATTTTAAGTTTATCGCATATGTGTTTTGGCAAAGAATATGAAAGCGTAAGCTCTCTTAGTTTTGCATACGATGCAGATTGGTACAATGCATCTGCATAGCCGAATATGCCATCATATACGCCTCTTCCGGAATTGGTTGGATCCTCGTACGCAGACGGAATTATGGTATGCTCCTCATCCCCGGGTTGTCTCCATCGATTATCAAATTCGTTACTTCTATTATAGTTAAGTCTTCCGTTCAGCGAAGGCGAGCTGTAAACGCACATCTTGTGGCCCAAGTTAAATATAATCATTGCTGTAAGATCAAATCCTTTATAACTTAACGTATTGGTAAATGAACCGCTCCATTTGGGGACTGTAGTTCCCATACAGTATGCATCATCTGCCGTTAACTTGTTGTAGTCGTACTGTATATTCCCATCTTTATCATAAGCTTGTGCCACACCATCCTCATGCCTTAGTCCGGCCCATTTTACTCTCCAAATTGCACCTGCAGGATAGCCTTCTGTATATGCTCCGTAATAAATCTTATTCCAAAGCGTTGTGGTAGGTACCTGATAATAATCTAAGATCTTGTTCTTATTGTAAGAAAGATTCAGAGTTGAACTCCAGGCAAAATCTTTTGTCTGAATATTTGCAGTATGTAAAGACAACTCTACGCCCTTGTTTTCCAAGGAGCCAACATTTGCATAGATAGAAGAGAATCCTGTAAGTACATTAAGCGCCTTGTCTGATAACAGATCTTTTGTCTTTTTATGGTAAAGATCTATAGAGCCGTCTATTCTGTAGTTCAGGAATGAAAAATCAACTCCTACATTCCATGTTCTAGTGGTCTCCCAACCTATCTTCTTGTTACTTGGAGATTTAATTACATAACCATTATTATTGTTAAAGGAAGAAGTTCCAACATATACACCTATTATATCGTATGGTCCACCCATTGTAGGCAGTGGAGAGTTTCCGGAGTGTCCCCAGCTTAATCTTGTTGTCAATGAATTGATCCAACCCACATTCTTTAAAAAATTCTCCTCCTTCATTCTCCAAGATACACCAACAGAGCCTATAGGCTTGTATTGGGAGTTGACATCTGTTCCAAAGAGGTTACTTTGGTCTATTCTGGCACTACCATTTATGCTATACCTGTTCTTGAATGTATACGCCAAATTACCATAATATGACACATATCTTAGTACATTTTCACTTTGAGTTGTCCTATCAACATTAACATAACCATAATCACCAAAATAGTTCATAAAAAAGCCGTTCGCTGCTGTTATGTCATAACCGCTATTGCTCATGGTCTGATAATCATATCCCCTTTCGTATGAATTATATCCTTTAGACTTACTCTCTCTCCACTCAGTTCCAAGGAGAGCCGTAATCTGATGTTCATTACCTTTAAAAGAGCTGTTATATGAGATCTGGTTTCTTATGGTCCAATCTGTGGTAAAGTTGTTATCTACAGTAAAATCTCCTCCCATTTTTGGCAGAATCTGCTTTAAATCACTTGTTGTTGCGTTTATTCTGTCATGTCTTACAGACCAGGTATCTCCAGGTATGTAATTCTCACTGTTCGATGCACCCCTCATATATTGGAATCTTACCTCGTATGAAATACCTTTCCAGATATCTGCCTTTAAAGCGGTATTGGCTCTGAATCTGGTATCCTTTACCTTTACAAAAGATTTGAAGAAATCCTCTACAGGGTGATAGACAGTTGAGATATCAAGATCCTTCTCTATCCTCTGCCTGTCTGATTCCTGCATGCGGTAAACATTATAATCTGCCCAACTTCCATCTGAATTTTTCAGCATGGCATATGGTAGCATTCCGGAATAGGGATTGCTAAAGTTAACGAGATTAAGATAATCTGTATAGCTCTTGTTTTCTGAGTGTGATACATTAAGAGTTAAATTCCAATTGAGCCATTTTGTAATCTTATATTCCTGCTTTACATTAATTTTGTAAGTGTTGTCCTTATTGTGAAAGTTCCCTTGAGATCCTTCATAACCTAAAGAGCCAAAGATTTTTAATCTGTCTGTACCACCACTTACAGAAACATTATGAGATGTATTCCACATATCGGTCATCATAAGGTCATTGTACTGTGAATAGCCATCCTGGTTTGCAAGCACATTTAACCTTTTATCTCTTTCATCTTGAGAAATTACACCTCGTTTCCAATCATACAATATCTGCTCATGAGGAAATACAATGGGAGTCTCATAGCCCATAATATACAAACCTTTAGTTGTATTTGTTATAGTCTCCCATGAATAAGCCTCCTGATAATCCGGATTTTCAAATACCTCAAGAGCATTCTTTACAAAAGTCTTGCTGTCCATAAGATTGTAGTACTTAAGGCTTGGCCTTCCTTTATAGGTAAAGTTGCCGTCATAGCTTACATTTATACGTCCGTTTGTATTATTGCCGGCTTTTGATGTAATTACAATTACGCCATTTGCAGCTCTTGAGCCCCAGATTGATACCGCAGTTGCATCTTTTAGTACGGTAACAGAGGCTATATCATTTGCAGACAAAAGTTTCTCAACATCATCTGTAGAAACAGCAACACCATCCAACACAAACAGAGGCTCCTGATTTGAATTGATAGATGTAATACCACGTACAAGATATTTGCTTGTAGCATTATTTGCAGTATTTACAGTCAGGCCGGCCGCAGTTCCTTCCAAACTTTCAAGAATGCTGCCGCGGGACATTGCAGAAGATTTTACATTGTCGCCCTTTATAATGCTGTAAGAAGCAGCACTTCTCTCTTTGGAGATTGTCTGGTAACCTGTTATAACCACATTATCCAACTCCTCAATATTTGAGCTTAGCGTTATATCTAAAGCAGATTTTCCATTAATGTTAACTTCATAATCTTTATATCCAAATGACTGAAAAGATAATTTAGTATCTGATGGAACTGTTATTTCATAAAATCCGTTATCATCTGCTATAGCATATTGTTCGCTGTTGGTATCCTTGACCACGACTCCGGGCAAAGTAGCACCGGTATCATCTCTAACTACTCCACTTACCTTAATCTTACCTCCGGTATTAGATTTAACACTTGACTTTTCGGCTTTACTCTTACTAAGAATAATCTGTTTGCCTACAATTTTATAGGTGATTCCATACGGAGCCAATATTTTCTTTAGAATGGTATCAAGGTCTGAGTTTTTCTCCTCAACAGAAATCATTATTTTGTCGGGATTAATACTATCAGAAAACGCAAAACTCAATGACGTCTGCTGATTGATTTGCGTCATTACATTACGCAAAGAGACCCCTTTACAATTAAGAGTCACCTTGCTTTGAGCAAAGGCTAACGAACCTGTAACCGCCAATATGCATAACAAGCATACCGCTCTGCGCATAAAGTGATAAATAGCTTTTCTCATTTAGATTTTTTATTAATTGTTAGTATTTAGGTGTTAACACAATAATTACACTCGGAATAACGGCTTCCTTAAAAAAAAATTACGCACTTGAATAAAAATTTATTTTCACAAAAATTATTAAATTTTTTTTAAGGAATTGATAACTTTATGTGTAAAACAATCAAAGAACTACCTCCTATGGAAAGTTTAACAAAAGATTGTGTTATATTCGCAGGTGCTTTGGGTAAAAGCATAGTTTATGACAAATATAAGCTGTCAACCATGCAAAAGGACTGCGAGAATACACTCAACATAAAAAAAAGAGAAGCTTTTGAGCAGCTGTACAACGTGCACCATAAAAAGATTATCTATTTTGCACACTGTTACATAGATGATTGGGAGGAGGCACGCAACATTGCTCACGATGTTTTTGTCTCACTGTGGAAAAGAAGGGAGACAGTGGATTTTGATGCCAATCTGTTACCCTTTTTGTACACCTGTACCAAGAACAGTTGTCTAAACTATCTGCGAAAGCAAAACTATTCAAAACAATATTCACAATACACGGTAAAGCAGAAAACAGATTACCTCAACAGGGTAGCGTTGGAGAATACCAACTCCTTAGACATATACAATACAGATGTTGAACAGATATTTCTAAAGGGCATAAACAAGATGAAGCCAAAGGTTAGGCATACCTTTCTGCTCAGCCGTATAAAAGGGGTAAAGAATAAACAGATAGCTGTTATAGAAGGCATTACAGAGAGTGCTGTTGAGGCCAGGATAAGTTCGGCATTAAAGGTTATGAGAAAACTGCTCAAAGACTATCTATAACATACTTTTTGCATTAATGACAATTATAATTACCGAATTACCAAATAAGAAATGAGAAAATATACACTAATAAAATATTTTAAAGGTGAGGCTACCGAGAGCGAGATAGATTCCATTATTGAGTGGATTAACAGCTCACCTCAAAACATGAACTATTTTGCAGAGCAGAAGGCATTATATACAGCTCTTGAATCCATTGAATATAACGAAGATGCCAACCAACAGGCAAACAGCATCACTACTAAAAAACTCAATTACACGCCTTTGGCAAAATACATAGCCGCGGCAGTTATTGCAACTGTCTGCTTCCTTGCAGGCCACTGGGTTAACAACGGCAATAGCAACAACGATATTCAGCTTGTTGCCGAATCAAAGACTTTTGCACCGCTAAAGCACAACCTGTACACGGAAAAAGGTGTTAAAGGTTTTATTACGCTTCCCGACAGTTCCCGTGTTTGGCTTAACTCAGACTCAAGGATATCCTACCCCGATGAGTTTACAGGAAATAAGAGAGTTGTAAGTCTGAGCGGAGAGGCTTATTTTGAGGTCACCAAAGATTCCCTGCATCCAATGGTAGTGCTCACCAACAAGGATTTTACGGTAGAGGTTCTTGGAACCACCTTTAATATAAGAAGCTATGAGAATGATGCCACTGCAGAAACCACCCTTTATACCGGAAGGATTAAGATGCACTACAAAGACCGTATGAGCAACAGGATACGTACAACAGATTTAAAGCCTAACGATTCTTTTACATACACAAACTCGTCATACACACACAAACGAACCATTGCACCAAAGCCGGAGATAAAAAAGGCATGGAAAGAGGGTTTGCTTGTATTTGACAATACACCAATGGAGGATGTTCTTAAACGTCTTGAAAGATGGCATGGTACAAATTTTATTGTAAACAACGGCAACATATACAACCGCAAACTATCTGCAACATTCACATCTGAATCAATAATACAGATAATGGAAATTATACGGATGATTATGCCAATCAGCTACAGCTATGACAATAACACCGTTACAATTGATTAGTAGTTTATGGTAACAGTATATGACATAAATCGCGAAATTTTTTTGTTCAACTTTCGCGATTTTTATAGGGACATTTACTGAATATCCCTTTATGTCATTTAACACTTTTGGCTTTTTGACCTTCCCTGATTTTGGTTGACACTTTTAGAGCGGATTAACTAATATGGTTTACACTATCACTGACTGGGTTTA
>UQWT01000044.1 GCA_900544815.1 uncultured Bacteroidales bacterium
GAGGAGGTCATCTGACTTCTTCCGGAACGTCATGTCCTGCCGATAAAAGTATATGAGAAAATGCAGAAAAATGACAACAAAAATGGCATATGAAGTGATTATACTGGGTCATCTTCATATGCCATTGTATTTTATAGGAGCATTTACTGAATATCCCTAAATAAATTGTGCGAAAGTGTATTAGAAATTATAAAACAGCTTTCCGATAAGATGACGCATTTACGTTGAAATGTTACAAAAATCTGTGGAGACAATTATCCGTTTATATACGAATACATCTCTTTTAACAACTCATCTTCTGTAATGCCAAGCAGTTGCATCTTTTTGGTAATTTGTGGGACATACTCTTTAAAGAATTGCGCTCGCTGCATTTTGCTAATCTCCTCCTTTGCTTTATCCTTTACAAAGTACCCAATCCCACGTTTATTATAGATTATATCCATAGATTGCAGATAATCGTACACCCGTACAATTGTATTTGGATTTACCCCCATACTGCCCCCCAACTCTCTTACAGAGGGGATTCTCTCCTCCTCTTTCCATTCTCCGAGCAGTATCTTGTCGCAAAGTGTGTCTGCAATCTGCAGATATATAGGTTTATTTGAATTGTATTCCATATTGATTCTCTTTAATGTGTTAGCAATTTAGCTCCTTTTAAACAGATGTATATGTATGTGCCTTTATAGTTGTACCTTTCTTAATCTAAAGAAGCCAAGAATAAACAGAAGTACCGGTATTGCGTAAAATATAACTTCAAATATTGTAAATATCCCTCTCCAATATTTTTCAATCAAGATCATAGATTGAGCACCTCCCCAAGGGTATCTGCATCCGTTTTTCTCAATATAGGCATTTACACTGTCTTGATTGTAGTCGTCTTGTGTAATTACAAGATAGTTGTCTCCTTCGCCTTTTAACTTAATTCTAATGCAATTCTCCCCTCCTTTAGTTATTTTTACTTTCGTAGGAGCGTTTTGAGCAGCCGTCATAATACAGCTGTTATTGTAGCAACATGTTGTATCCTCTTTTATATCAACAACAGTATTCTCATTTTCATATTCGGAATCATATTTATCAATTAATTCGCGTACGGTTAGATTTGTCCCGTCTTGTATCTCCAATATGCTGTTTAATGCGTAATTATACGTAGCTGATGCGGCAATTGTAAAGGAGATAATGGCAACAATAAAACCAATACATAATGTGGCTATGATCTTATGTATTCTAAATACAAGGTTGCCAAGTATGGTGGCAGATGAATATAAAACGGCTATCAAGCATATATCCCAATCAAAATAACTATTAAACCACTTTATAGAGTAACCTCTGATTACAGATGGAAAAATGGTAGCTGCAACAGCATCAACGGCAAAACAGGCAGCAATGGCTGTAACAGGAACCACCACAATGCATACAAGCAGCATAGAGAGGTATTTTTCAAAGGATGATGCCGGAAGCATAATATAGTCTGTACCCCTCTTTCTCCTGTTCACATTACCGTATATGATAAATGGAGCAAGAAACATGATTATAGTACCAAATAAAAATATAAGGAAGCATCTCAAATCCCCCTCCATGTAAACAGGCACGTCACTCCTGAAAAATGAGATAAGGACAAATACAAATGGAAAGAGTGCTATCCCTGTTATCGTAAAGAATTTTGTTATATACTTGGTTTTAAGGTCATTTACCAAAACCTTCCCAAATCTGTTAAAATTAAATATATTGTTCATGATATTATCTTTTATCTGTTAGAAAACTTTTTATGATTATTCACTACCTTGGTCGGCTATTCGCATTCAATATCACCTGCTATGACCTGTTTGCCAAACAGAGATTTTATGGTACTTTTGTTTAACAGTGCGCAATTGAACAGAGCCTCCAAATCTATCTGAGTTTCCTCCCCGTCTCTGTTTATTGTAACGGTTGAGAATCCATTCAACGCAGGCTCGCAATAGAGAGCTCCGTCAACCTTTGCAGGTTCAATTGTAAATCTTAGTTTTTGTGATATCTCATACAGAGACCTATTTAGAATAACCCCGTCTTTGTCTAAAATGATAATAGGGTCTATGAGGTTATCCAAATCTCTTACCTGATGCGTCGAGATTATTACAATCTGCTCATCTGTAGTATTTTGGGATATAATCCTTCTTAAATGAATCTTTGAAGGAATATCCAATCCGTTGCTCGGCTCATCCATTAGAAGCACCTTGGTGTTTAAAGATACAGCCAAAGCTATAATGGCCTTTTTCTGTTGTCCGTAAGAGAGTTTGGTAAACTTTCTGTTCGTCTCAACATCAAACTGGGAGCATATCTCCTTAAACTTGTCAAAGCTGAATCTTGGATAAAATTTGCCTGTCTCTTTTGCATACTCCTCAATGGATATTGCCGGGCCCGTAAAATCCTCAGGCAGGTAGTATATCTCGCTTAAAAAAGATGGTTCCCTTTTAAAAGGGACCTCACCGTTAACCAAACATTCTCCGGATTTTAATTTTATTAATCCCGACAAAATTTTAAGTAGGGTTGATTTTCCCACGCCGTTTTGTCCAAGTAGCCCGTAGATTTTTCCTTCGCTAAGATTGAGGCTTACATTGTTGAATACAGAATGCCTGCCATAACTGAAACTGATGTTTTTTATCTCTACCATTTTTTTAATTTTTATTGTTTCTTTTTTGTCGAGTAGCACAAATAAAGCCTTTTTAGGAGGTATTTAATTTGCTACTTTCTTAGTGTATTAGTGTAGTAGTACACTGCAAATGTATGCAAATTAATTCCAATTATCCAATTTTTTTTGAAAATTTAGTTGGATTTAATGGTGTTGTTAGTTGTAATAAAATGATAATTAATAGTTTATGTTTTTAGTGTAGGCAATCTTTAAAAGTAGAGAAGGTAAAGAAAGCTTTGGCTTTGGCGTTAGCGTTGGCCTTAATTTAGTTGAAAGTGTATAGTTTATAGTGTAAAGAAGGTAAAGAGAGTAAAGAAAGTAAGGAAGTTTAAGTTGATTAACTGATTTTAAACTATAAACTTAATTAGCCAACGCCAATTTACTATAAACTATATTGCATATTAGGTAGATAATAACTATCTGAATCTAAATAGGCAGGAAACTTTTCTCTGAACATACGTAATCTTTGCGGTTCAACTTTGCCTATTATAATCTGTACAGGAGTTTCTGTATAAGGTGTATCCACAAATAATTGACAATTTGATAGTGTCCCTTTGTAGTCCGAAAAGAGCGAACTGTTGCAATACTCAATTCCTCCGCTGTTTCCGCTACAGTTGGCAAATGCAACGTATGCCAGATTCTCTATGGCTCTTGCCCTTACGAGGGGTTCAAGGACATTGGTCCTGCTTTTTGGAAAATTTGCGCAATTAAGCAGTAGGTCGTAGTTGTATTGGTTGTTGTTACGGTCTTCAATCTTATTGCCGAGAGTTGTATTTATATTGCAGGTTGCACTATCTGCAGTTAGGGTAGGGGACTGGATTCTGCTCCATACCGGGAACCGGAGGTCGTAACAGATGTTCATACTTATCCTAAGGCCATTCCATTTAAATAGAGAGCGTTTCTGCCCGGGTTTATAAGTATTTATCTCTTCGCTCATTCTAAACAGATGATGCTTATCGTACTGCTCATATCCACCTTCCGGTTTAATGAAATAGGCCCTGTTGTAGTATTCTCCGCCATCAATTACCGGAACGGAAGCCATTATGGCACATCCATAACTTTGTGCAATATTTAAAAGCCGGCAGATAGAGGGGGATTTGTCGGGAAGCAGGGACTCATCATCTTTTAAACACACCTCTGCCATGGCATGGTTCATGGTAAAGCCGCAGGAGAACATCTCCGGAAGCAGTATGATAGTGTTGCCGGGAACAATCTCATATTTATCCATAATCTCCGGGCTAAAGATCTTACAAATGATATGGTCGCAAAGCTTTAGATTGGCAGCTTTATTCTCCCATGCTATTGGAAGCGACACTGTTATGACTTTTATTTCCTCCATCTTATTATGCTTTGGTGTTAGCCTTGGCTTCAACTGTTCAGCTTTGGCGTTAGCGTTGGCTTTGGCTAAAGTTTCAATTATTTTGCTTTGGCATTAGCTTTTCTCTACTCTCTCTACTTTTCAAATAGCCAACGCTAATAAACTATAAACTTTAACTCCCCTTATAAATCCTGTCTACCATAAGTGCAATCGCACCGTCTCCGGTTACATTGCAGGCCGTTCCAAAGCTGTCCATTGTTATGTAAAGGGCAATCATAAGTCCAAGCAGATTATCGTTAAAACCAAGCATAGATGAAAGTAGCCCGAGTGCCGCCATAATTGCACCTCCCGGTACTCCGGGCGCCGCTACCATTGTAATGGCCAACATAAGTATAAAGCCCGAATATGTTGCAAGCGATATATCCATTCCGCTCATGAATGATATGGCGAAGGCGCAGGCAACTATTTTCAATTGGCTTCCCGACAGATGGATAGTTGCGCATAATGGAATGACAAAGTCTGCCAATCCGGGATTAACTCCATTCTTTTTTGCCTGAGCCAATGTTACCGGAATGGTGGCAGCAGATGATTGTGTGCCAAGTGCGGTAAGGTACGCAGGAAGCATATTCTTTAGTGCTTTAAGCGGGTTCTTTTTACTTATGGCACCTGCTATCCCAAACTGAGCCAATAGCAGAACGATATGCATTGCAAATATAATTGCTATAACCTTTAGAAACAGCCCCAAAACCATCTTTACCTGCCCATCTGCTCCAATCTCCAAAAACAGACAGAAGATATAAAGAGGAAGTAGCGGGATAATTATTTTAATAATAACAGATGTTACTAAATCTCTAAATTCAAAAAGGCCACGTTTTATGGAGTTCCCCTTTAGGGTCGTTAGACCCAGCCCAATTACAAAGGCTAATATTAGAGAGGTGGTTACGCTCATTACAGGAGGCATATCTATTGAGAAGAGTGGTTCTATCTTAATCGTATCCATATTCTCTAAACTCGCAAATCCTGCAGAGGGGTCTAAAATTTGGGGATAGGTGAGACTGCAGGTAAAATATGAGAAATAACCGGCAGCCACTGTTGAAATATATGCAATTGCAGCAGTTATGGCCAACAGCTTGCCTGCACCTTTTCCAAGCTCCGCTATTCCGGGTGCAACCAATCCAAAAATGATTAGAGGAATTATAAATCCTAAGAAATTTCCGAATATTCCGCCAATGGTGGCAAAGATCTCTGTTAACAGTTGTGGAAAAAATGTAGAACAGACAATACCAAGAGCGATTGATATTATAACTTTAACCAGCAGTGGCAGTTTTTTGTAACAGTTCATATAAATAAAGTTCAAGTCTAAAATGTTTATGAAACGTTGTACTTTTCTAACAATCCCGTTTCAATTTGTAAATATAGCAATCTTTACAGTATTATACTTGATAATCTTCTCCTTTATTTGTAAAAAAAACGGCGGCTAAAACTTAGCCACCGCTTTATCTTTAACGAACTATAAGATATAATAAACTAATTTAGCGAGCAAAACACAGAAGTTACCGCTAAATTAAATTTTAATTATTTGGCGAAACTCACAGACCGAGTCTCACGAATAACTGTAATCTTAACCTGTCCGGGATAAACCATCTCATCCTGAATCTTCTTGGCAATCTCAATTGAAAGATTTTCTGCCTCCTGATCTGAGACCTGCTCACTTCCTACAATAACCCTTAATTCACGACCAGCCTGGATTGCGTATGTCTTGGTAACCCCCGGATATGAGAGAGCAATGTTCTCCATATCTTTAAGTCTCTTTATGTAAGATTCTATAACCTCTCGTCTTGCACCCGGACGGGCACCGGAAATTGCATCACCTACAAGTACAAGAGGGGAGATGAGTGAGATCATTTCTACCTCTTCGTGGTGCGCACCAATAGCATTGCAGACCTCCGGCTTCTCTTTATACTTTTCGGCCAATTTCATTCCTAAAATTGCATGTGGCAACTCAGGATCTTCATCTGAAACCTTTCCTATATCATGGAGCAGACCTGCTCTTTTTGCAATCTTAGGATTGAGACCAAGTTCAGATGCCATAGTTGCACAAATGTTGGCCACTTCTCTTGAGTGCTGCAACAGGTTCTGTCCGTATGATGAACGATATTTCATACGACCTATAAGTTTGACCAACTCTATATGAAGGCCGTGTATACCCAAATCTATACAGGTCCTCTTACCTGTCTCCATAATCTCATCCTCCAACTGCTTTTGGACTTTGGCAACAACCTCCTCAATTCTTGCAGGGTGGATACGTCCGTCTGTTACAAGCTGATGAAGGGCAAGTCTTGCAACCTCTCTTCTAACAGGGTCAAAAGCAGAGAGCAGTATGGCCTCCGGTGTATCATCTA
This sequence comes from uncultured Bacteroidales bacterium, assembly GCA_900544815.1. Taxonomy (GTDB): domain Bacteria; phylum Bacteroidota; class Bacteroidia; order Bacteroidales; family UBA932; genus Egerieousia. Next base: position 6,386 of record UQWT01000044.1, read on the forward strand.
CTACAATCTCAACCCCTGTGGCAGCCTCCAATGCCCTAATGTTCCTTCCTTCACGCCCGATAATTCTTCCTTTAATCTCGTCACTCTCTATATTGAAAACAGTTACGGCATTTTCAATTGCAGTTTCCGGGGCTGTCCTTTGTATAGTGTTTATCACAATACGTTTAGCCTCCTTAGATGCCGTGAGTCTGGCCTCATCCATAACGTCATTGATGTATGACATTGCCTGTGTTTTAGCCTCATCTTTCATCTGTTGCACCAACATTGCTTTGGCCTCGGCGGCTGTCATGCCGGATATTGCTTCTATCTTCTCGATAGCCTCTTGTTTGAGCCTGTCATATTCTTCTGATTTTTGATTTACGATCTCAACCTGTTTCTTTAGATTATCTTTTACAGCATTGGCTTCACGCTGCTTTTCAGATAGTTCCTGTGCCTGTTGATTAACAGTAAGTTCTTTCTGCTTTACTCTGTTTTCTGCCTGTAGAATAGCGCTATTCTTGTCGTTGATGAACTGCTCATGCTCTGCTTTTAACTGCAGAAACTTCTCCTTTGCCTGAAAAATTTTGTCCTTTTTGATATTCTCTCCCTCTTTCTCCGCATCCTTTAATATCTGCTCCTTTTTTTTCTTTAATACTACATTATTCATTATGTAGTATCCTATTGCGCATCCGGCGATTATGCCTATAATAGAGCAGATGACAATGATAAATGTGTCCATAATGTTATAAAACTGTTAATTAAGTATATAAAAAAGCCGCCAGACAATGCTGTTTTCAGAAAACCTGAAAAAATAAGTTTTGGGCTCCGATTGTAGAATCAAACTTCCAACGTCCCGATAAACGGAATCCCCCTAAGGGTCACCTAGGCCTGCCTTCATCTGTCGGTCACCCGGGATAGTTAATAAATGTTGATTTTCGCAAAGAGCAATTGTCTGACAGCTAAAAGTATATATAAGAACTTTCTTAGACCTCTTTCTCCCCCTCTTTATTCAAATAGTCCGACAGAGTCGTATCTATTTTATCTATTTCATCCACCAAAATAGAGTAGTCTTTGTTATGTTTCATCTCCTCCAACTGTATGGCTGTCGAGAGAAGACTCATTGAAAGTATATCTTGAATATCAGCCTCGTTGTAGTTTTCCCTATAGTACTCAATGACAGAATTAATCTCCTTTGCAGCATCCCTGAAAAGGACCTCTTTCTCTTTAAGTTCCTTAACCGGGATATCAAACGGATACTTCCTGTCTGCTATGAGAAGGTGAATTCGCTGGTAACCTTTTTTACTCATCCAATAAATAAATACAACTGTCTATTTCGGCTATTATTTTTGCAATTACCTCCCGAGCCACCTCTTTATCTCCTTCAACAGCTATCAACGACTCTTTGAATTGCAACTCTTCCTGTTTAAGTTTTAGATCATTCTCCTTCAACTCAAGCTCTGCAAACCTATTTTTTAACTTTTCAAGTCTTAACTTGTAAGTTTCAGTTTTTCCTACTTGCTGCCTAAGATTTTCACTAAGAAGATCGTTTTGAGATTTAAGTTCCTCATATTTTGAGATTAACTCGCTTATATGAGTGTTTAATCTGTTTACGACTATTTCAGCTTCATCTTTCATCTGCTTCGGTTATCTTCGCAAAGGTAATAATTTTTTTTAAACTAAAGAGGGTGACCGCTTCTTTTTGGTCACCCTCTTATTAATTTGATATTAAAAATTTATCGGGAAGGAGATTATAAAGTGTTAATATCTTTAACCTTCTCCATACCAACCTTAATAGCCTCTTCGTTCATAGGAATGAGGCTGTGGTGTCTTGCAGGCAGTGATTTCTTTAAACCTTTTATAACACTATCCATGGTTACAATAGGTTTTTTCTTTAAAAGTGCTCCAAGTACTACCATGTTGAATGCCTTTGTGTTACCCATTAATGCACTCTCCTCTGCAGCCTCTATTGAGCAGATGTTTATATCTTTTCTGGTAGGATGGTGGGTAATTCCGTTTGGATCGTAAAGCAAAAGTCCTCCGGGTTTAACCATGCTCTCAAATTTGTCCATAGACTGCTGGTTTAATATAACAGCTATGTCAAATTTGCTTAGGATAGGTGAGCTGATCTTGTTGTCGCTTATGATTACTGTTACATTGGCAGTACCTCCACGCATCTCGGGGCCGTACGAAGGCATCCAGGTTACCTCTTTATCCTGCATAATTCCGGAATAAGCAAGAATCTTTCCCATAGAAAGAACTCCCTGTCCGCCAAATCCGGCTATGATTATCTCTTCTTTCATATTTAACTTTTTATAATTTTCAATATATTACCTGTCTTTTAGATCTCCAAGAGGATAGAATGGGAACATGTTCTCCTCCATCCATTTGTTGGCTTTAACAGGAGACATTTTCCATCCTGAATTACAGGTTCCTACAACCTCTACAAAAGAGGTACCCTTATTCATCATAGAGTTCTCAAATGCTTTTCTTATAGCCTTTTTGGTTTTTCGTACAGCTCCTGGGGTCTGTGCAGATTGGCGTGTAACATAGCATGTTCCCTCCAACTGTGCAAGAAGCTCCGTAATCTTTAACGGATAGCCGTTAAGGTCTGCTCTTCTTCCGTATGGAGTGGTAGCCGTAACCTGTCCAAGCAATGTAGTAGGAGCCATCTGACCGCCTGTCATACCGTAGATTGCATTGTTAATGAAGACAATAACTATGTTTTCACCTCTGTTGCAGGCATGGATAACCTCTGCTGCGCCAATTGAAGCAAGGTCACCGTCGCCCTGATAGGTGAATACATACTTGTCCGGGTTAAGTCTTTTTGTTGCTGTTGCCAATGCGGGTGCCCTTCCGTGAGCAGCCTGCTCCCAGTCTATATTCAAATAGTTGTATGCGAAAACAGAACAACCTACAGGAGAGATACCTATTGTCTTGTCCTGAATACCCATTTCATCTATAACCTCTGCTATGATTTTGTGAACTACACCATGGGTACAGCCCGGACAGTAGTGCAGAATATTGTCTGTAAGGATAGGAGTCTTGGAGTAGACTACGTTTTCTGGTTTAATTATATCTTTTATATCCATAATTCTTCAATTTAAGCTGTTAGCGGATAGACTTTTCAAAAGCTTCGTAAATCTCCTCAGGTGAAGGAACGCTTCCGCCCATTCTTCCATAGAAATTAACCGGAACCTTACCGTTGACTGTAAGTTTTATATCCTCTATCATCTGGCCTGCACTAAGTTCTACAGACATTATAGATTTAAGTTGAGGAACGAGTTCTTCTATTGGTTTTGCAGGGAATGGGAACAATGTGATAGGACGAAGCAAACCGGCTTTGATTCCGTTTTCTCTTGCAATATCCACAACGTTTTCGGCCAAACGGGACATACTTCCATATGCTACAATAAGATGTTCTGCATCTTCTGCCTTGTAGGTAGACCATCTTGCCTCTTTCTCCTCTATCTCTTTGTATTTCTTCTGGAGATGAATGTTGTGAGCCTCTTGAACAGGGGCTTCAAGAGCAAGTGATGTAATAAGGTGATACTTCCTGTTTGGTTTCTTTCCGCTTGTGTTCCAATCTCCGCTTATCTTCTCTATCTCCTCTGCTGTCCATCTTGGCTTGGGGTCTCTTAATTCAACCTTTTCCATCATCTGGCCTATAACACCGTCCGAAAGGATAATGACAGGAGTTCTGTATTTGAAGGCAAGCTCAAATGCTGTATCAACAAAGTCATACATATCCTGAGCTGAAGCAGGGGCTAGTACTATTACTTTGTAGTCTCCGTGTCCGCCGCCTTTAACGCACTGGAAATAGTCTGACTGGCTTGGCTGGATGGTTCCAAGACCGGGGCCACCTCTCATTACATCTACTATAAGACATGGAAGTTCTGCACCTGCAAGGTAGCTTATACCCTCCGCCATAAGGCTTATTCCGGGGCTGCTGGATGATGTCATAACCTTCTTGCCTGTACATGCGCCTCCATAAAGCATATTAATAGAGGCTGTCTCACTTTCGGCCTGAAGTACAACCATTCCTGTGGTCTCCCAAGGTTTCTCCTTCATTAATGTTTCCATAACCTCAGACTGAGGTGTGATGGGGTAGCCGAAGTAGCCGTCGCAACCGTATCTGATTGCGCCGTATGCAACAGCTTCATTTCCTTTGATCAAAATTTTTTCAGCCATATCATTAGTTTTTTATATCTTAACTCTGTAAACTGTTATTACTGCATCGGGGCAAACTGTAGCACAGCTTGTACACCCTGTACAATTGTCGGGATTAGCCATATAGGCATAATTGTAGCCTTTTCCGTTAACCTCTCTTGCCAAAGCGATTGTGTTGGTAGGGCAATTTTCTATGCAGACACCGCAACCTTTACATTTTTCGGTATCAACAACTATAGCTCCTTTTACTGCCATGTTTTTAATGTTTTAATGTTATTTTATATTGTTTTCAATAATTTTTATTTTCCGTTCAAAAAGTCTATTGAATTCTTAACCTGCTCAATTATGTAATTCCAACGTATTATTATACCTATGACAAGTAGTATACCTATTATAATAAACCCTTGTACAGTAGGAGACAACTCTTTAAATTTCTCTATAAATCTATTAAATAATTGCTTCATTGGGCACTACTTGTTCTTCTTGATTCTTATTCTGGCATCAACTGCGGTAACAGTCTTGCTGTTTCCAAGTAGCGGATTGAGGTCCATCTCAACTATCTCCGGTGCAACTTCGCACAGTGCAGATACTCTCCTGATCATTTCGTTGAAGACTGTCTCATTTACCCCCTCCATTCCGCGGATGCCTTTTATAATCTTGTATGCTTTAAGATTCTTTATCATATCATCTGCCTCTCTACGGGAAACCGGGGAGAGTGCAGAATTTATATCTTTAAGCGCTTCAATGTAGATACCTCCTAAACCGCACATTACTGTTGTTCCAAACTTCTCCTCACGCTTTGCTCCAATGAATACCTCTGTACCTGTAATCATTGGTTGTATTAGGATTCCGGTTGTCTCCGGTATCTGAATCATTCTGCTGAACTCCATCTTTAATGTGTTGTCGTCAGATACATTTAGAGCAACGCCGCCAACATCTGTCTTGTGTACCGGGCCTACAACCTTCATTACAACAGGATATCCAATCTCTCTAACCTCCTCTAATGCATATTCTACATCTGAAACCACTACCTCTTTTACTCTGTTTATTCCGGATGCATCTAAAAGCTGCTGTACCTGCAATGGTGTTATGTAGCCGTCCGATGCTCTATCTATAACATCTCGTATCAAGGTCTTGTCTACAGCAGGGAGTTCTATGTGCATCTCCGGTTCTTTAGTTTGCAATGCTCTTACAAATGCTTTTCCAAATGCTACTTCATCCGGGAATGAAACTCCTCCGGCATTCTGGAATTTTTTAATTGCGCCTGCTGCATTTACTACGGAAGGAAGTATAGGGTATATAGGTTTTTTGCAATCTCTTATCTTTTTAAGCAGAAGATCGTAAACATCAGATACATCTGTAAGTCCCGGGCTTCCAAAGATTACAGCTACGGCATCTACATCAAAGTCATTTTCACATGCGTCTATTATATACCCAAGCTGTTCCGCTGTTCCTGTTGAAAGGAAATCTATAGGATTGTTTACGCTCGAACCTGCAAATAGTTTGGATAACAGTTCTTTTGCTGCGTCTCCTTCAAATTTTGGAATCTCTATGCCGTTACTGTTAAGTGTATCTGTAAGCATTACGGCAGGGCCTCCTGCATGTGTTACAATGGCTATTCTTTTCCCTTTGGCCTTTGGATATGATAGAACCGCGCCCATTGTTATAAGCTCGTTTCTGCTATACACTCTTATTATGCCGGCTTTTTTGAAGAGATCTGTAACGGCTTTGTCCGGAGATGCCAAAGCTCCTGTATGAGATGATGCCGCCCTGCTGCCTGCTTCGCTCCAACCCGCTTTTATGGCTGCTATTCTTGCACCTTTGCTAACAAGTGACCTTGCATGTTTAAGCAGTTTCTGAGGGTTGTTTATGCTCTCTATATATAGCAACTTTACAGGGGAACTTACCCCCGGTTCATAATGCTCGTCTAAATATGCAAGTACATCTTCAACCCCAATCTGTGCGCTGTTTCCTACAGAGAACACATGCGCAAACTTAATCCCTGCCTGAACAGCTGCCTCCATTATAAATACAACCGTTGCGCCTGAACCGGATATGATATCAATTCCGTCCGGAGAGAAGTTCTCGGTAGGGTGGGTAAAGACTCCTGCATAGTGTGGCGTTGCCACTCCAATACAATTTGGGCCTATAAGTGACGCTCCGTTTTTATTCACTATCTCCACTAATTGTCTTTCGTATTCTGCCCCCTCAGGACCATCTTCATGGAACCCTGCAGAAAAAATAATGACAGCTTTACAGCCTTTATGTTCGCACAAAACCTTAACAGTTCCGGGACATAATTTTGCCGGAATAGCCAAAATAGCGCAATCTACTTGCGGAAGATCCTCTACGCTTTTGAAGGTTTTCTGTCCTAATATGTTGTCATTTTTTGGATTAACTACATAAAGAGCCCCTTTATAACCTGTGTCTAATAGATTCTTAAGGGCATTTCCACCAGGCTTTGTGGTGTCATTGGATCCGCCAACCACTACAATGCTCTTGGGGTTAAAGAGTTCTTTTGTCATCATATTATTATATTTATTTTTTTCTTCTTTGTTAAAATCAGTTACAAATATAATAAAATGGCGGATAAAAATTGTATTTAATTAACTTTATTTCAAAAAATGTTGGTTTTGGTTATAGTTTGCTAAAATGAAATATGGCAGAACAGGCGGTAGAAAATTTTTTAAGTCAATATCTAACAGCTGTAAATCAGGTACTACAATGAATAAAAATGTGATGTTTTGATAATTAAATCCAAAAACATCTTCTAACTGTTAAAACAGTTTGCTATCTTTGTTAAATTTTAAAAAAAGTAGGATATGGAGAATAGCATGATTTTAATTAAAGATGCAGTTCTTGATGGCAAGAGATGTGATATTTTTATCAACGGTGGTCTGATAGATACGATTAAGGTGTGTGGAGATAATTGTGAGGAGTGGCAGAACAACATATTGGCTATGCAACCGCAGATAATAGAGGCTGCCGGAAAGTATGTAATTCCCGGTTTTGTAAACATGCATACGCATTCTGCAATGACACTTATGAGGGGGCTTTGCGAAGATGAAATGCTACAGACGTGGATAGATGCTATATGGAAGGTTGAGACAAGGTTAGATGACGAACTTATCTATTGGGGAACCAAATTGGCTTGTGTTGAGATGTTAAAGAGCGGGACAACAACCTTTAATGATCAGTATTGGAGGATAGATGTTGCAAAAAAGGCTGTTGATGAGATGGGGCTTAGAGGGATACATTCATACATTTTTCTTAATCACTTCGATAAAGAGCTTGCCGAAAAACAGAAAAGGGATTGTATTGAAAAATATGAACTGTTTGCATCCGAGAAAAAAACAGACAGATTCGCAATCTCCGTTCACGCTATATATACTGTTGATGCAGATACGATTAAATGGGCTTCTGACTTTGCAAGGGAGCACAATCTTCTTTTACATGTACATCTTGCGGAGACACAAAAGGAGTACGAAGATAGCTTGTCTAAGTATGGTATGACCCCCACAGCATATTTGGAGAGCCTTGGCGTTCTTGGCCCCGAGGTTCTTGCTGCTCATTGTGTTTGGCTTTCGCCTCAAGACATAGAGATAATGGCAAAACATAATGTAAAGGCTGTCCACAATGTAAACTCAAACCTTAAACTGGCAAGCGGATATAAGTTCAAGTATCAGGAGTTGAGAGATGCCGGTGTTACGGTTTGTATTGGTACAGACGGTGCAGCTTCATCTAACAATTTGGATATGTTGGAGTCTTTGAAGACATCGGCTCTTTTGCAGAAGGCATGGAGAAGGGATCCTAAGGCAATGCCTCTTAATGAATTAATGGATTGTGCAACTATAAACGGCGCCAAGGCTTTAAGGCTTAATACAGGTGTTATAGCTCCGGGATATGCAGCAGACCTATGTTTGGTAGATGTTAACAATTATGCTTTTACCCCAAATATAAACTTCCTTGCAAATCTAATCTATTCTGCAAATTCATCATGTATAGATACTGTTATATGTAATGGCAAGGTTGTAATGAATGGCAGAAAAGTTGAAGGGGAGAGGGAGATTTACGAGAATGTGAACAGGGTTTTTAGAAGATTATTATAATTAGTATCCGACAAATAATCTTTTTATGTGATGTTTTGTTGGGAAAAAAAATATTTTATGGACGAAAGATTAGTTAGAATAGATGAAGCGGCCTCTTTTATTAGGGAGAAGCTTGGTGGCAGAAAGCCTTTTGCTTTGGTAGTTTTGGGCAGCGGTTTGGGTAAATTGGCAGATTCTGTTGAGAATGCGGTTGTTATACCTTACACTACGATTCCTCATTTTGTTAAATCTACGGCTGTTGGACATAAAGGCAACCTAATTTGCGGGGAGCTTGGCGGTAAGTTTATATGTGCAATGCAGGGAAGGTTTCATTACTACGAGGGGTATCAGATGGAGCAGGTGACATTTCCTGTTAGGGTAATGAAACGTTTGGGTGCTGAGTATATGTTTGTTTCCAATGCAGCAGGTGGTGTGAACTTTGATTATAAAATAGGTGATCTGATGATTATAAAGGATCATATAAGTCTGTTCCCTAACCCGCTTATAGGTAAGAATTTAGACGAGTTAGGACCACGATTTGTGGATATGACACGCCCATACGACCTCTCTCTTATAAAGAAGATGGAGGAGATCGCCGCAGAGAAGGGAATTATTCTGCATAAAGGGGTATATCTTGGTAATACAGGCCCTACTTACGAGACACCTGCGGAGTACAAGTTTTACAGAACGGCAGGGGCAGATGCTGTTGGAATGTCTACGATCCCGGAGGTGATAGTGGCAAGGCATGCGGGTATTACCGTATTTGGAATGTCTGTTATAACCAACGAGGCTCATGATGATTATGCTGCAGATTATGTTAATGATCCGGATGAGGTAGTGGATGCGGCCAATGCTTCTGCAGACAAGATGGGATTGTTGTTTACCACACTTCTGCAAAGATTGTAGCCTGTTTTTGGCGTAATTAATTTGATTTAAAGGACGATGGTTAAATTTTTCAGCCTTTCCAGTGGCAGTAACGGAAACTGCTACTATATTGGCAATGAATATACAGGGTCGTTGATTGATGCGGGTATTGGCCCAAGGACCATTAAGAAGAGGATGCAGGAGCATGGCCTCTCAGTTAATGACATTGAGTTTGTTCTTGTCACCCATGATCATATAGACCATATCAAGAGTCTTGGGATTGTTGCCCAAAGGTTTAATGTTCCTGTATATGCAACAGAAAAGCTCCATCGTTCTTTGGATACTCATTTTTGTACCCGTTCAAGACTTTCGGGTTGCGTGCGAAAGACAGTGTTAGGGGAGGAGTCTATCTATAAAGGGGTGAAATTCATTCCGTTTGAGGTTCCTCATGATGCAACGCAAACGGTTGGGTATTATATTGATTTCTACGGAGTCCATTTTGTGTTCATTACGGATATTGGGGCTGTTACAGATGAGATAATAGACTACTGCAGGAGAGCACGTGTGCTTATTATTGAGGCCAACTACGATTTGGATATGCTTGTTAACGGCTCATATTCACCTCTTTTAAAGAATCGTATATTAAACGGGAGCGGTCATTTGAGCAATGAGCAGTGTGCAAGCGCCATAAAAAGAATATATAATCATAATTTGGAGAGTATCTTTCTTTGCCATTTGAGTGAGAATAACAATACTCCGGGCATTGCCTATAAAACAGTCGCCTCCGCCCTTACTCAGATAGGAGTGAAGGTTGGAAGCGATGTTACTTTGGCTGCTTTGCCAAGGAGAGAATCCTCTCTTCTCTACACTTTTTAGGTTATAGTACCGGATGAAGCTTTAGCTAATTTAATTTTGGGAGCCAACGCCAACGCTGTAATAGGCAATTAATATAGATTAAACTGAGAAGCATAATACTTAGCCGTAAGCCTCTCTCCCGTAGCCTTTTCAATAAGATCATTCCACTCATACAGCATTCCCGGCTTGAATACCTTCTCGTTAAGCCATTTGCCAATCTCTTTGTTACCAACATAACACTCATCCATTGTATTCTCTGTATGAGTAATATTGTTGACTATATAGTTATGTAGCTGAGAAGCAAACATTTCACCCATCTGGTAATACTGGTAATAGCAAGGATAAAGGGCAATATGTATCTTAGAGGCATAATCCGGAGCATTTCTGCCTTCGGGCTTTTTAAGCAGCTGATATTTCTCCACAAGATTCCACCAAAGAGCGTTAAGATCTTGGTCCGGATTATCATACATACTCAGCTCAAACCTGTAAACCACCTGTACCCATCTGCTGAATACTATCTGTTGCAGACGAGACGATTTAAAGCAATTCTCTGCAATAGCCTCCTTCTCATCATTTGAAATACCAAGAGATTTCTGCATCCATGCCGCATTGCGGGACAACCTTCCAAAGAGCATTGCAATAGCCTCTGTTGTGAATGGAGATGCTGCATCCCTTATAACGTATGGATTAGAGGTTGTATCGTGTCCAAGAGCATAAACACCATGGCCAAACTCGTGTAGCATTGTTCCCATCCACTGCTCATTGTCTGTTATGTTGCAAAGAATTCTCACATCACCATTGCCATCTATATCTGTGCAGAAAGCGTGCTGGTTTTTGCCCTCCTGTGGATATAACGAGCTGTTTGCCATTATTTTGGTAATATCCAAACCAATAGACTTATAGAACTCGGTTGTAAGCTCCTCCAAATTTTTCCCTTTATAGTATTTATCCAATTCAACAGGGTATAACTCGGGAGCTTCCTGAAAATATCTCCCTTGATAATGCCAAGGCATAAGCTCCTCTTTCTTAACATTATATCTCTTTGCAAAAGCCATATCCATTGTATCTTTGAGCTCTGCAAAAGATTTTGCTGTTGTGCTGTCCAATTGGTCTAACAGTGCAGTAACTTCATCTGCATCAAGACCTCCAACAAGTTTCAACTGCATAGAATGAAAATTCTTGAATCCCAAAGATTGCGCAAGCTGATTACGTAGTTTAACAAGCTCAATTAGATCTTTCTCTACAAGTTCTCCAATCATCTTGTGGGACTCCCATACATTCTGTAGCATCTTACCGTATGTAGATGTTTTAAGAATCTCCTCAACCTCATTGTCATTTAGCTTTTTGCCTTTGTATTCCGCCCTATAGGAGCCGTAGATCTTTGTTATCTCGGTTACTTTGGTGATAATCTTGTTAAGCAGTGCCGTATCTGCCTGATTTGCCAAAAAGTTGTTGTAGATGAGTTGCAATTGGCGCTTTAGTACCTCATCCTTAATCTCGCCGTTGTCTGCAAGGACTTTATACTCTTTCAGTTTAGTAAATACCTCCTTGTTGCTAAGGTATTTTGTCATCTCAAAATCTGCCAAATTACCCTCTTCAAAATCCTCGTCCTTTCCGGTAATGCTGCCGTTCCATTGGGCAAGTG
>UQWT01000045.1 GCA_900544815.1 uncultured Bacteroidales bacterium
AGACTTATCACGGCACAAACGATTCCGTAATGAGTTAGTTGTTTTAGTTTATTCATACTTGTTCCTCAACTTAATTTTTTCTACAAATATGGTTTAAATTAAGTGAATTGGAGATAGATGTGATGGTTTAAAAAGCTTTTATAATCAAAATAAACCATCTATTAATAAGATATTTAAGAAAAAACAAAGAGGCAGCCTTATAAATAAACTGCACGTGAGGGGAGAATTACAATCAATTTTGCAAATTATGTTGAAGAACAGTATTTGAAAAATTTTTCTAAAATAAAAGGGATGACTAAGATATAGTCACCCCTTTTACTTAGTATTAAAAGTATCTTATATACTTATTATTTCAATTGGAATGTTACAGGGAAGTTGTATTTAACTTTTACAGCCTTACCTCTCTGTTTACCGGGAGTCCATTTTGGAGAGTTTGATACAACTCTTACAGCCTCCTTGTCTAATGATGAGTCAACACCTCTAAGAACTTTTACATTGGTAACAGTACCATCTTTTCCAATTTCAAATTGAAGAGTAACACGTCCTTGAACTCCGTTCTCTTTAGCAATTTCAGGGTATACTATATTATTGTAAACCCACTTTGTAAATTCGTTTGCATCTTTGCCTTGGAACATTGGTTTATCCTCTACAATTGCGAAAGGAATAACATCATCCTCAACAACTTCTTCTGCTATTTCAGCAGCTTGAACGTACTCTTTAATTTCAACGCCCTGATTTTTATCATCCTCGTTGATGATAATTTTGGTATCTACCTTAATGTCATCATCAACAATATCAATAATATCAGACATTACTGGTTCTGCAACGCTTGTTTCAGGTGGAGGCGGTGGCGTGTCGTTTGTAATAGGAACTATCTCTTCCTCAACTTCTACTTGCTGGTCTGCTTCAAGTGTAGAAACTGCTTTTTCGCTTGTACTCCAGTTAAATGCGAGTAGTGTAAGCCCCAAAGCAATTACCAGACCAATTTCCTTGAAAAGTAACTTCTTGTTTTCAAGATTTGCCTTTGGTGATTTTTTTATTTCCATATTATTTTGAGTGTTTTCTCATTAAGCAACCGTAAAATTAATAATTTATTTATTAAAAAATACAATAAAACTTAATGAATTTTGTTTACTTTTTTATAACAAATTGTGTACCAATATAATATGAATTTAACTTTTTAATAATTTATATGTAAATACAGCGGTTTAGCACAGTTTTTGCACTAAACCGCTGTTTTGTAATTTTTTGCTTTATCTTAGATAAGATTCATATCATGAAGCAGATTACTAGTCTTTTTGGTAGCTTCTGCACTCTTGTCAAACAATGCCTGCTCCTCTTTGTTAAGTTTTAGCTCAACAATCTTCTCGCAACCGTTTTTGCCGATAATCGCAGGAACGCCAATACATATATCATTGTGTCCGTATTCACCCTCAAGATATACGCAGCAAGGATACATCTTTTTCTCGTCCATAATAATGGATTTAGCCAATACAGCTGCAGATGCACCCGGAGCATACCAAGCAGATGTTCCAAGAAGTTTTGTTAGTGTAGCGCCACCAACCATTGTATCTGCAACAACCTTCTCATAAACCTTCTTAGGAAGTTTTTCAGTTACAGGTATACCTCTGTATTTTGCAAATCTTATCATAGGAATCATGGTTGTATCACCGTGACCGCCAATTACAAATCCCTCTACATCACTTGCAGGAACCTTTAGAGCCTGGCTCAAATAGTACTGGAATCTGCTGCTATCCAAGATACCGCCCATGCCAATTACTCTGTTCTTAGGAAGCTTAGTCCTCTTAAGGGTAAGATATGTCATAGGATCCATAGGGTTTGCAATAACAACTATTATTGCCTTTGGTGAATACTGTAGAACATTATCAACTACGCTGCTAACGATTTTTGCATTAACGCCTATAAGTTCCTCTCTTGTCATACCAGGCTTTCTTGGAATACCGGATGTAATAATTACAACATCTGACTTAGCTGTAGCTTTGTAATCATTTGTTACACCTTTAACTCTGGTGTTAAACTGATACAAATTAGCAGTTTGCATCATATCCATTGCCTTACCCTCTGCAACACCCTCTTTAATATCCAAAAGAACGATGTCAGAAGCGAATTTCATGTGTAACATAGCATTTGCACATGTAGCGCCAACATTACCTGCGCCAATTACTGTAACTTTTGCCATAATTTATTTTTATTTAATAAGGTTTTATTTTATTCTCTCTAAGTTGTAGCTTTGCACCCGAAAATATTGTGTGTCAACACTGCGTGTTACACGCAACAACTCGTTGCAAAGGTAACAATTTTAAATATATTGTAATTAAATATTTAATAAAATAACTATATTTTTAGACAATGATTAGGTTTTTCAATAACGATATTAAACTTACCATTAATAATAAGCTGCTGTTAAAGCGTTGGATTAAACAGGTGGCGTTAAAACACAGCATGGAAACAGGAGATCTTAATATTATCTTCTGCTCAGACGAGAAGCTTTTAGAGATAAACAGGCAGTTTTTGGGGCATAACTATTATACAGATATAATTACCTTTGATTATTGTGCAGATGAAGTTATAGAGGGGGAGCTTTACATAAGCATAGATACTGTTAAGGCAAATGCAATTGAATATAAACAGCAGTTTTTGGACGAGCTTCACAGAGTGATTATTCACGGAGTACTTCACCTTTGCGGGTTTGATGATCACTCTAATAAGCAAAAACATATAATGAGAGAAAAGGAGGATGAGGCGTTGGAGCTTCTTAACGAGATTTCATTTAAGCAATAATTTTAATTCTCTTCCCGACAAAATCTGTGGTTGAAAAGTCTGTCGGTTCTTACTTATGATATACATTCTTTGTTTATGGATATAATATACGATGTAATTGTTATTGGTGCAGGCCATGCAGGATGTGAAGCTGCTGCTGCCGCCGCTAATTTAGGATCTAAGACCCTCCTTATTACAATGGATATGAACAAGATTGCTCAGATGTCTTGCAATCCTGCCATTGGTGGTATTGCAAAAGGGCAGATTGTGAGAGAGATTGATGCTATGGGGGGGTATACAGGTTTGGTTACAGATGCGAGCACTTTACAATTTAGGATGCTCAATAGGTCCAAGGGCCCGGCAATGTGGAGCCCAAGAGCGCAGTGCGACAGAGTGTATTTTTCCTTCAATTGGCGTTATATTCTTGAAAATACTAAAAACTTAAATATCTGGCAAGATGCTGTTTCTTCTTTAATAGTTGAAAATCAACGAGTTAAAGGAGTTTACACGCTTTTAGGTGCAAAATTTACAGCTCGCTCGATAGTTATTACGGCAGGAACGTTTCTCAACGGGAAGTTATTTATTGGAAAAACGCAGACAGATGGCGGTAGAGTAGGGGAACCGTCTGCTTATTGTCTTACGGAACAACTCAACTCGTTAGGTATTCAGTCGGACAGAATGAAAACCGGCACACCTCCAAGAATAGATATAAGATCTGTTAACTTAAAGAATTTATTGGTTCAACCCGGGGATGATGCTCCACAAAGATTTTCATTCCTTAATGTTTTATCTCCTATTCAAAAATATAAACAGCAGTTATGTTGTTATATGGTCTACACGAATGAGGAGGTACACGATATCCTTAGATCCGGGTTTAAAGATTCACCTCTTTTTTCCGGAGTTATTCATGGTAAGGGCCCGCGGTATTGCCCAAGTATTGAGGATAAGCTTAAGACCTTTGCCGGAAAGACCCAGCACCAGCTTTTCTTGGAACCTGAGGGGTGGAATACGAATGAATATTATCTACAAGGTTTCTCTTCGTCATTACCTATACAGACCCAGATAGACGCTCTTAAACATATAAAGGGATTAGAGCATGTTGAGATATATCGTCCTGCATACGCTGTAGAGTATGATTATTTTCCTCCTGTTCAGTTAAATCATTCACTCGAATCCAAGTTGTTGAAGGGATTGTTTTTTGCCGGACAGGTTAACGGTACCACCGGATATGAAGAGGCGGCTGCGCAGGGTTTAATGGCTGGTATAAATGCATGCCGATTTGTTAATGAGAAAGATCCTGTAGTACTTAACAGGGATCAAGCATATATTGGAGTCTTGATTGATGATTTGGTTACTAAAGGGGTTGATGAGCCATATAGAATGTTTACCTCAAGAGCTGAATATAGAATATTGCTAAGACAAGATAATGCTGATTTACGTTTAACGGAGATAAGCTATAATATTGGGTTAGCGTCTGAATATAGGTTGGATGTAATGAATAAAAAGTATTCTACAATATCTGATATTAGAGAATATCTTAATAATACATCTGTAAGAGCGGATGAGGTTAATGATTACCTTGTATCAAGGGGGTCTTCTCCTCTAACACAAGGTAGGAGATTAGCCGATATTTTACAGCGTCCACAGATTTCGCTTTTAGATTTTGTAACTAATGTTCCACGTGGAACACAGGTAATGGATATGATAAAATCGAGTGCCGCCAAAGAGGCATATATGTTTCTTCCATATATGCCTGCAATAGGGGAGATGGACGGTAATGTTGAGAATGATTTTTATGAATCCTATAAGAATGAGATATTGGAGGGTGTGGAGATAGGTATTAAATATGAGGGGTATATCGAACGTGAAAGAAGAATTGCAGATAAGATCCTAAGATTGGAGAATGTTAAAATTCCTGCAAATTTTGATTATAATTCTCTTAAGTCACTATCAATAGAGAGTAGGCAAAAATTAAGTAGGATAAAGCCGCAGACAATAGCTCAAGCATCGAGAATTCCAGGCGTGTCACCGGCTGATATATCTATTTTATTAGTTTATTTTGGCAGATAATTGGCTTTAGCTTTGGCCTTGGCTTTAGCTAATTTAATTTTGATAGCCAACGTTAGCGCCATATTAGTTTATAGTTTATTGTTAAAAGTTTATAGTAAGTTATGAAGTCTAAAGTTTTCAAGAAATTAGTTTTTAACCTTTAACTTTACCTCTGTTAACTATAAAACTATCTATACACTATAAACTTTCAACTCATAACTTTTATTTGCTTTAGCTAATTACCCTCTATACCCTCTTTACTTTCTATACTCTTCAAAATTGCCAATGCCAAAGCTTTTTACTCTCTTTATCTTCTATACACTTTCAACTTAATTAAGGCCAACGCTAACGCCAAAGCCAATACTAAACATGGCTATTTTGTAGCCTTTCTCTCCTTAAGGTTTTTAGATTGTTTTATTATACTCCTAACCAATTCAGGTGCATTGGTGGTTATTTGATCTATATCTAAATTGAGAACAGCCTTAATATCCTCCTCTTTGTTAACGGTCCATGAATTTATGCTAAAGTTGTTCTCCCTTGCCTCTTTTATCCACGATGGCCTGTTGAGAAACGCCTTAAATTGAAGGTCTATTCCGTTAACCTTATTCTGTTTTAAAACATCCATTGTCTGATCTTTTTCGAGATATTGAACAGTAAAACCTGGAGCGGCTTCTGCAAGTTTGCGGCACTCAGAAAGGCTGAAGGAGATAAACATTACTCTGCTTGGATGAAAAAGATTCTGCCTTTTAAGAGCCTCTACAGAGGCTGCGACGGCTCTATTTTCTAATTCGTCTGAAAGGTGCTCTTTTAGTTCAAATACGAGTTTTGTTTTGGGATATCTCTTGGCAACAGTAAGGTATTCGTCCAATGTAGGGATAGTTTCGTTGTTAGGCAATCTGTAGTAATCAAGCTCTTTCTTGTTTGTGTAGTTAATTACCTTGCCATCTATTTTATTATCGTGAAAGACAAGAAGTACTCCGTCTGCAGTCATATTAACATCAAATTCAGCTCCCCAAAAACCCTTCTCACAGGCAGCTTTAAGAGAGGCAATGGAGTTATGAGAATAGCCCCCTTGCGGACAATCCCAATACCCGCGATGCGCTACTATACTTACATAATGTTTGGGATAACAACTTGAAAAACAGATTATTGTAGAAATAATTACAAGAAAGGTCCTAAAATTCATGGCAAAAGAAATTACGGATTATAAAAAAAAGGGGGCTAACCCTTATCTTGGTATTGCCCCCTGTAATCTTACTAAAGCAGATTATTATTTGCAGATTGCTGCGTATGCATCGGCATCTAACAAACCATCAACTTCTGCAGGGTTAGACATCTCAACTTTTACCATCCAGCCTTTTCCGTATGGATCTGAGTTAACAGCCTCAGGCTCGCCCTCAAGGTCTGCGTTAACCTCAATAACTTTTCCGGAAACAGGCATAAGAGCGTCTGCAACAGTCTTAACAGCCTCAATGTTGCCAAACAACTCACCGGCCTCAAGATCCTCGCCCTCTGTCTGGATGTCTACAAATACAATATCTCCCAACTGGCTCTGTGCAAAATCTGTAATACCAACAGTTGCAACGTTGCCGTCTACTTTAACCCACTCGTGGTCTTTTGAATACTTTAGATTATTAGGTGTGTTCATCTTATTATTTGTTAATTAATAATATCAAAATCTTGTACAAAAATATAAAAAACATACAACAAACGTTAAAAACTCTAAAAAAGATTATTAACCTGTTTCCTCTTTACGACCAACAATCTGTAATTTTATTAAAACTTCGCATCATAGGATCTTAAGAGATGTCTTTATAAGCTCCTCTAAAGACAATTCCGGTGTCTTTTTAAGTACAGATGTGAGGGCTTTTTCTGCTGCTGCCTTCTGGAATCCAAGCATGACAAGAGCAGAGAGCGCCTCCTCTCTATTAGAGTTGTTGTCTGGAAGCAAAGCCGGAATATTATCTGCCCCTGCAGTTTTGCCAATCTTGTCTTTCAGCTCAATAATAACCTTTTGTGCGGTCTTTAGCCCTATTCCCTTAACGCTCTTAATCTTGTTAACGTCGCCCTGAATTATTGCCGTGCGTATCTCATTGGCGCTGAGCGATGAAAGCATAACACGTGCGCTGTTGGGTCCAATCCCGGATACGCTTATAAGTTGCATAAATACAGTGCGTTCATCCTTTGTGGCGAATCCAAACCAAAGGTGAGTGTCCTCTCTTACATGATTGTAGATATAGAGTTTTGTCTGCTTCTGCTGATGGATCTCCGAATATGTCTGCAGCGAAATCTGCAACGAGTAACCAATTCCGTTGTTATCTATAATTGCCTCGGCAGGCGATATTTCCGCTATTGTGCCTGTTATATAATCGTACATTTCTCTCCTTTTTCTTCCCGACAAAATTAGCTAAAAAAACAAAACAGCCTATATAAGTCTGCCTCTTTAGTTGTTTATGTAAAAGTCTAATTTGTCAAAATCAAAAAAAACAATTGTAATATCCTAAAAATCTGGTTCCTATAACACCATCAAATTCATTGCTGCAAATATCTTGTTTGTCTGTTTCTAACGTGCCTATGGTTATTTGTCCAAGCTCTACATCGCAAATTCCGGCTTTGTACGGCAGAAAGCCAAAGTATCTTAGACCTTTCTCCTCATTTGAAAAATCAACCATATCAAAGCAGGGCAGGGTGGCGTATACAAAGTCAAAGACCTTTTTCCGTTTTGTATTCAGCATTACTGTTCCACTATAAGCTATGTTAAAGCCGAATCTGCCTGTCATGCCCTTTTCAAATCCAATCTTATAGGCAGCATAGAAAGTGGTTTCAATTGAGTAGTTGTGTTCTTTAGGGCTGTGAAACATTGAGTATCAAATCAATAAAATAGTGTTTATCGTGGGCTGTAAATTTTTTAATATTAAAAATATCTCCCTCTTTTGCCTGTTGTGCATTAAGCTGAATGCTTGCAAAGGCAAGTATTGCTGTTAAAATTATTCTTATGGTTTTCATTATTAAAACTTTATTAAAATTAAACTACATTATTATTGGCATTGGGGTTAGAGTTGACATTGACCTTCCATACTCTCTTTACTTCTTTACTCTAAAAGCCAACGCCAAAGCCAACGTGTCCCGGCATAGAAGAGTAAAAAAAATAGTTATGTATTGGTTTGCATATTGTCTTGTGCAATTAATAAAGTAAAAAAATACGCAGAGGACGAGGCAATACGGATATCTGTTTGGAAATGATTGTTGCAACAGACCTAAAAACAGTAGTTTTTGTGTACATTTGCAGGATTGTTTTTATGGCGATTTGTGGCATGGAGAAGTGGAGAGGAGAAGTTGCACGAAAGTGAACAGTTTTAAATGCGGTTTTGTTAGAAAAACAAAGACTTTGAATTGAGTAATATGGACACAATAAAAGAGTTAAGAGAACAGTTCCCTGCATTGGGGCAGATGGCATATGGCAAGCCGCTTGTCTATTTGGACAATGCAGCAACAGCGCAGAAACCAATGAGCGTGATAGAGTTGTGCAACAGGATGAACAGCGGACTTAATGCCAATGTCCACAGGGGGATGTATATGTTGTCTGAGGAGGTTACTGCTCTCTATGAACAGGCGAGAGAGAATGTGAGGGAGTTTATCAATGCTCCCGAAAGAGAGAATATAATTTTCACATCCGGGACCACCGCCTCAATTAACCTTGTGGCAAGTAGCTGGTGTGGTAAATTCCTTAAAGAGGGTGATATTATACTTATTTCAGAAGATTCGCATCATTCCAATATTGTACCTTGGCAGTTGGCTGCGGAGAGGGCGGGGGCGAGCATAAGGGTGCTGCCTGTAGATGATAACGGGCAGTGGGAGTTTGATAAATTTGAGAGTCTTTTGGATGAGAGGGTTAAGTTTGTTGCTCTAACACATATAGCAAATGTATTGGGCCTTGTAAATCCGGTTAAGGAGGCCATAAGGATAGCACATTTGCACTCAATCCCCGTGCTTGTAGATGGCGCTCAGGGTTGCGTACATGAAAATGTGGATGTGCAGGAGCTTGATTGCGATTTCTATGCTTTTTCCGGCCATAAAATCTATGCTGCAACGGGAACAGGTATCTTGTACGGCAAGGCAGAGATTCTCAATGAGATGCCACCATACATGGGTGGCGGTGATATGGTTGGGACAGTGACATTTGCAAAAACTACACACGCCCAGCTTCCGCTTAAATTTGAGGCTGGAACGCCAAACTTCATTGGTGCAGCAACTTATACTCCGGCAATAGAGATGATAAAGCAGATGCGCAACGGAGAACTTGCAAAGGCTGTAAAAAACGAGGAAACAGCAATAAAAGGCTATTTGGAGAGGGAATTTGCCTCAATAGAGGGGCTTGAGGTTTACGGAAAAGGGGAGAACAAGATACCGCTCTATTCGTTCAGCATAGAAGGTGTGCATCCGTTGGATATGGCCCAGATATTAGACAAGATGGGAATGGCCTTTAGAACAGGTATGCTATGTGCCGAGCCTACAATGGCAAGGTTTGGGGTGACATCTATGATGCGTATCTCCTTTGCCCCTTATAATACGTTGGAGGAGGCCGAGGCCTTTGTAGCCGCACTCCGTAAAGGGTTGGCAATGCTTAGGTAATGTTTTTTAGATTATGCTTCCCGACAATGTATAGTTAATGGCTTTAGCTTTGGCAATTTATGAAAGGGAAGAGAGTAGAGAGAGTAAAGAAGGCGTTGGCTTTAGCTTTAGCCTTAATTTAGTTGAAAGTTGAGAGTTTATTGTGTATAGACAGCATTATAAAAGTTAAGAGTTTATAGAGTAAAGATGGAAAACGGTTTCCTTTTAGCTATCAACTAATTAACTGACTATAAACCATAAACTAACATGGCGTTGGCCTTTTGAGTAAAGATGGTAAAGAGTGTAAAGAGGGGTATAGAGTGTAATTAGCTAAAGCAAAAGCAAAAGCCAAAGCCAAGGCTAAAGCTGAAAATAAAGAAAGATAAAACAACATAATATGAGTATTAAAGAGAGGGAACGGGAGATTGTAGACGAGTTCGCCCTTTTTCCCGAATGGATGGATAAGTATGAATATCTCATTGAACTTGGCAGGTCTCTTCCTGCAATAGAGGAGAAGGACAAGACAGATGAGAACCTTATTAAAGGTTGCCAAAGCAGAGTTTGGCTAAAGTGTGATGTGAAAGATGGGAAGCTCTGGTTTACTGCAGATTCAGATGCTATTATAACAAAGGGGATAATCTCACTTCTTATAAAGGTTTATAACGGTGAAACCCCAAAGGATATATTGGCTGCTCCACCGGAGTTCATTAAAGAGATTGGCCTGCAGGAGAACCTTTCGCCAACAAGGGCTAACGGGTTGGCATCTATGATAGAGAGAATTAAGGCTTATGCCGTTGGCGCTTTATAAGGATGGCGTTGGGCATTAGCGTTGGCCTTTTGAGTAAAGATGGTAAAGAGGGGTATAGAGTGTAACTAGCTAAAGCCAAAATTGATAATAATTTATAAGAATATGGAAAAGAGTAAAGAATCGGTTTTAAGGGATGTTGTGCGTGCTTTAAGGCAGGTGTATGACCCCGAGATACCTGTTAACATATATGATTTGGGACTCATTTACGACCTTAAGATAGATGATGACCACAAAGTATTCATTAAGATGACACTTACCGCCCCAAACTGCCCTATGGCAGATGAGATGTTAGAGCAGGTTAATGAGGTTGTGAAGGATACTCCGGGGGTTACCGATGCCGCCATAGAGCTTGTTTTTGAGCCTGCATGGGATAAAAGCAGAATGAGTGAGGAGGCTATGTTGGAGCTTGGAATGTTGTAGTATTATGGCAAAACAACTGTATAGGGTATATCTGCTTCTTGGTAGCAATATGGGAGATCGTGAGGAGATCTTGGATAGGGCTGTATTAGAGCTAATAGATGCCCTTCTTCCGGATTATACAGAGGTTTATTCATTAAACGAAGCCGTTAATACATCTGCTCTGTATGAGACCGAACCTTGGGGTTTTGAGTGTAAGGATAAGTTTATGAACCAAGCATTTACCTGTATAACAGAACTGCCTCCGCACAAAGTCTTGGAGGAGTGTTTGAGGATAGAAAGAGAGCTTGGAAGGGTTAGAAACGGCGCACAGTTCAATGAAAAAGGTGAACGTGTATACTCTTCCCGACCAATAGACATAGATATACTTTTGGCATACGAGCAGAAGACGGCAGGATCCGGCAATATGGAAAATGTGGTAGGGGAGAGGAGAAATTTGTCGGGAAGCAAAGGAAAAAAAGACGGCAAAAGAGAGACAGGCAATTTGGTATGGGAGCTTTGCCGTATAGATGATGAAGATTTGGTTGTTCCGCACCCAAGACTACATGAGAGGGAGTTTGCTAAGTTGCCTATGAGAGAGTTTGTAAAGGGGGCTCCAAGGGGATTTACAGATTTTGTGAAATGATGCGTGATGTAACGGATTGGACTGGTAAACAGGAATTTAATAATAATTAACAATATAAATTATGACACAAGAAGACCTTTTTAAAAATCTTATTGCTCACACCAAAGAGTACGGATTTATTTTCCCGTCAAGCGAAATTTATGACGGATTAGGTGCTGTTTACGATTACGGACAGCTTGGAAGTGAGCTTAAAAACAATCTTAAAAGGTATTGGTGGGATGCAATGGTCAGACTCCATGAGAATATTGTGGGTATAGATTCGGCCATTTTTATGCATCCGAGAATCTGGGAGGCATCGGGGCATGTTGGTGCTTTCAACGATCCTCTTATTGATAACAAGGATTCCAAGAAGAGATACAGGGCAGATGTCCTGTTGGAGGATTATATAGGCAAATTGGAGGAGAAGATAAAGAAGGATGTAGAGAAGGGAAAGAAGAAGTTTGGAGATGCTTTCGATGAGGCTCAGTTCAGGGCTACTAACCCTAATGTTTTGAGGAATCAGGGAAAGATAGATGCTTGCCGCGAGAGGATGGTTAAAGACCTTAACGAGAATAATTTTGAGGATTTGAGGCAACTTATCATAGATTGCGACATTGTTTGTCCTATATCCGGAACCAAAAACTGGACAGAGGTAAGACAGTTTAACCTTATGTTCAGCACCCAGTTGGGTAATGTGGCGGATAAATCAGACATTCTGTATCTTAGACCGGAGACTGCTCAGGGTATCTTTGTAAACTTCCTCAATGTTCAGAAGACCGGGCGTATGAAGATTCCGTTTGGTATTGCTCAGATTGGAAAAGCATTTAGAAATGAGATTGTTGCAAGGCAGTTTATCTTTAGGATGAGGGAGTTTGAGCAGATGGAGATGCAGTTCTTTGTTAAGCCAGGGCAGGAGATAGAGTGGTTCAAGAGATGGAAAGAGACTCGTCTTAAATGGCATCTTGCTCTTGGGCTTGGCTCTGAGAACTATCGTTTCCACGATCATGAGAAACTTGCCCATTATGCCAACGCTGCAACGGATATTGAGTTTAACTTCCCGTTCGGCTTTAAGGAGTTGGAGGGTATTCACTCAAGAACCAATTACGATTTGAGCCGTCATCAGGAGTATTCCGGCAAGAAGATGCAATATTTTGATCCTGAGCATGGCGAGAGTTATGTTCCATACGTAATAGAGACATCAATTGGTGTAGACAGGTCTGTATTGGCTATTCTTTCTGCTGCATACAAGGAGGAGAAGTTGGAGAACGGCGAGGAGAGAGTAGTAATGAAATTCCACCCGGCTCTTGCTCCTGTAAAGGTTGCTGTTCTTCCTCTTCTAAAGAAAGATGGTCTTCCTGAGGTTGCGCAGGAGATTATGGATATGCTTAAATTTGACTATAACTGCCAGTATGACGAGAAGGATTCTATTGGAAAACGATATAGAAGACAGGATGCCATTGGAACTCCTCTCTGTATTACAGTAGATCATAAGACTCTTGAGGATAAGACAGTTACTGTAAGAGACAGAGATACTATGGAGCAACAGCGTGTTGCTATTGCAGAGCTCCCTGCTTTGGTAGATGGTAAGGTGAATATGAAGCATCTGCTTCGTAGCACAATCTAAAGGATTCCTGCCACTCAACAAGCAGGTTTCGTATAACAGGGAGGAGAACCCCAATTCTCATAAATGTTTGTTTATAATTAGTATAAATAAATAAAAATTATTATCTTTGTAGCATAAAATGCAGGATAGACTAAAAATATAAGATTTGTTTTGGTGTAAATATATCCATATACCTTACATATACCCTATAACTGCTTTATGGATGAAATAATAATAAAAGACAATAATATGACAAAGATTAGTACAAATTACCTTGGGTTAAAATTAAGATCACCATTTATAGCCTCAAGTAGCGGGCTTACCAATAATATTGTAAGTATAAAGGAATTAGAGGCGGCAGGAGCAGGCGCAATAGTCTTAAAATCGCTTTTTGAGGAGCAGATAGATAACGAAACCGAATACCTGAACAATCTGAGCACTGCATATACAGATAATGCAGATTTCCTGCACGGATCAATAAAGGACTACACGACAGCAGAATATGCAAAGCTCATTCAGGAGGTAAAACAGCAGGTCTCTATACCAGTTATAGGTAGCATAAATTGCTATTCATCAGGAGACTGGATCTCTTTTGCAAAGAATATTGAAGCTGCTGGAGCAGATGCTCTTGAACTTAATATCTACTCGCTCCCATTAGATAAAAGTGAGGATAGCAATGCTTTAGAGAATCGTTACATAAAGATGATAAAAGATGTAACTTCAAGCATAAATATCCCTGTTGCAGTTAAGATATCAGATACCTTTACCACACTGCCAAGATTTGTTGAATCCTGCTGTATTGCAGGGGCAAAAGGGGTAGTTTTGTTTAATAAATTTTATCTTCCCGACATAGACCTAAATAAGATGAAGGTTATAGGGGCAAATCCTTTTACACCGGTGAGCGACTATCATAATTCATTAAGATGGACAGCAATATTATCATCTGTAGTCAAAGGATTGGACTATTCAGCATCTACAGGGGTATTGACCCCCGAAGATGGGATAAAACTTATTCTATCGGGAGCATCTACAGTACAGCTTTGTACAGTATTGTATAAAGAGGGGTTAGATGTAATAACAAAATTCAACTCTCAGTTGGAGGAGTTTATGAATCAAAAAGGGTTCAATTCAATTTTAGAGATGAAAGGAAGATTGAACTATAGCAATATACAGCATCTTAATGATGCGGCTAAATATGAAAGGTTTCAGTTTGTTAAGACCTTTGGTAAAATGTAATAGGCCGTATATCACAATTATAGGGGAGGATAATTAAGACTTTTAGTTATCCTCCCCTTTTAGATACTGCAATAACCGTATAATCATACATTAGAACAATTTGCGTGCCTCATCGCCAACAAGTTGTCCGTCGAACAGGTTGAGCACTCTTTGAGTGTATGTTGCATCATGCTGTGAGTGGGTTACCATGATGATGGTTGTCCCCTCTTTGTTAAGTTCGGTAAGAAGTTCCATAACCTCCTTACCGTTCTTTGAGTCAAGGTTACCTGTAGGCTCATCGGCAAGGATAAGTGCAGGGTTGCAGACAACGGCTCTTGCTATTGCAACTCTCTGTTGCTGACCTCCCGATAACTGCTGTGGAAAGTGCGATGCTCTGTGGCTTATGTTCATCCTCTTAAGAATGTTGTTTACCATCACCTTGCGCTCGGAAGCCTTAATGTCCATATAGATAAGTGGAAGTTCAACATTCTCGAATACATTAAGCTCGTCGATAAGGTTAAAGTTCTGGAATACAAATCCAATGTTTCCTTTACGGAATTTAGTTCTGTCCTTTTCTTTAAGTGTACTAACCTCTTTGTCCAACAACCTGTAACTGCCCGATGTTGGGTTGTCCAACAGACCCAAAATGTTGAGGAGGGTAGATTTACCGCAACCCGAAGGACCCATGATTGCAACGAATTCACCTTTATTTACCTCGAATGAAACGCCGTTAAGAGCTATGGTTTCAATCTCTTCTGTTCTAAAGACCTTCTTAAGATCCTTTACTTGTAACATTGCCATAATATTCTGTATTTTTTAATTATTAAATTCTTTATTATTATCTAAAATTTTATTAATCAATAAATTGCAAGCGTAACACAGTAATTGCCAATTTAGGCAACTTTTGCTTATTCAGACTTTAAATTCTCTATAGGATTCAAATTAGCCTTCTGCCATACCGTAATCGCACTCACCGCAATAATAACCAACAGGGTAAACAATCCACATCCTGCAAACAGATACCAGCTTAAACTTATTTTAGTCTCAAACAGGCTAAGGAATGTGTCACCTGCATAGTACGCGCCAATTCCTCCAATCACCACTGCAAAGATTGCAATATAAAGCGTCCTTTTCAATACCAGAACAATAAGTTCTCCAATGGAAGCTCCGTTTACCTTTCTTATACTCATCTCTTTACGACGCCTGTTACTTTCTTCAATGGCGTAAGCTACTATACCAATTACGGTGATAAAGAGTGTGACTATGGTTGCAACAATTACAGAGTCTCTTAATTGTTTCATTTTAGAGTATTTTGCCTCATATTCCGCAGCAGCGCTAAGAAGGTTGAGTTCTTTGTCGGGAAGCTGAGTATTAAGGAAATTCTGTACTGTTGCGCGGTTCTGAGGGCTGTTCTCATTTAATTTAACAACCAATATCTGCGGTGACCAATTGATGTTTGCAGAGTCTTTGTAGTTGTAATAGAACTGCACCATTCCACGTTTGTCTGAGCTCTGCAGGCTTTCTAACAGAAAATCCTTGAATACGCCCCTTATGACAAACCTGTCTGCCTGACGATCCGAGTGTTCTGTCACTAAAACTGCTTTGCCTACACAACCGTCTGTCCACCCTGCAGTCTGCGCCATCTTCTTTTGAAAAGTCTCGCTTACAATAATCTCATTGGCGGCTGTTCCAGGCTCAAAAGGTTTGCCATCTACAATTGGAACGCCTAATATCTCCATGCCGTTGGCGGTAGACATATAGAGGTCTGCTATGTTGAAGAGAGATTTCTCTGTATCCTCGGGCAGATAGATATTGTTTCCGCTTTGTTCAAAGAACGGCAGGGTAGACATAAGCGCTGCATCCTCAACGCATGACAGTTTTTTAGCCTCCTCCATTACATAATCCCTTTGTGCTGCAGGAACATACTGCATTCTGCAATAGGCAAGCTTTTCGTATCTGTAGCCGGGGTCTGTACTTGTAACCTTATGATACTCAAGAAATGTAATTACAAAGAGTGTTATAAATAGCGCAGAGAGGGTAAACTGAACAAACAGCAGTGCATATTTCCACCCTTTTGCCCCCTCCTTAAGATTCTTGAATGCAGCTGCAACAGGGATATTTGCATAGACAGATGCCGGAATGAACCCTCCAACAAGGAACAGCGCAACTAACACCCCTGCAAGCAGTATGATCACATTGCCCTGTACAAGAGCTTCAATAGGGGTGCCTATCATGTAAGTTGCCTTTTGTGCAAAAGCTGCTACCAAAATCAACGCTAATACAAGTGATATAAGCAGGTCTATGACAGCATCTTTGAGCAACATATTCCTTATGTTCCATTTCTCTGCACCGTAACATTTTAAAACAGCCACTGTTTTAGACCTTTTTATCATGGATGACAAGGTAAACAATACGTAGTTCATTATAGATACAACAAGCAGGATGATTCCCACAACCAAAAGAATCAGCGAAGTTTTGTTGGAATCTGTAAATTTGCCGTGAATGCTGTCTACGGGATTTATCTCAAAAGTATATGTAACACCGGATTTCTCAAGCTCCTCCAACGGAAGATGCTCTTTACAAGCCAATTCAATGGCCTTGTTTACAGATGCCCTGTCATTTGCGGGCGTGAGCTTTACATAGCTTCTGTAACGCTCGTTGCCGTTCCAGTTGTGCGTGCCGTCGTACATAAACCTCTTTATAGATGGCATTGCCAAAAAGAGCGGATTATCCCCAAATTCCGAGTTTAAAGGGAAGTCTTCGTAAACACCTGCAATGGAGAAATCCATATTATTGAATTTAAGTTTCTTCCCGACAAGTGCTCCATAGTCCTCCCCTTTGCACATCTTTGCCGCAAACGATTTTGGGACAGCAAGGTTGAGGTCTATATCAAGAGAGTTTGTAATGTCTCCTGCAACAACCTTTCTGCCCATTATTTTAAAGAAGCATGAGTCTGCTATGCTTACCATTCCGGCAACCCTTTTAATTCCATCCTCATCATAAAACTCCACATTGCTCAATATTGGAGTTGTTCTTGTTGCAACCTCAATTCCGGGGCAGTAATCCATAAGTCCGGGTGCAACACCTCCCGGCGTACTCAAATAGCTGCCCGGCTCTTTCCCTTCATGTCCTATCTTCATTGTTACAAGATAGACTCTCTCCTTGTCTGGAATGTAAGAGTCGTAAGTCTTTTCAAACCAAACTTTTGCAATAAGAACCAAGCCTAAGGCGAGGCCTGCTGCCAAAAGTACGATTTTTGTGATTCTCTGTTTCATTTTACTTTTTTAATTTATCCTCATCAAATGCTTTTTTCATGCTTAATTTGTCCTCATGTACCTTAGAGTACGCTGCGGGGATTTCGCATTTGCCTCATTAGAGGCAAGTTTTTGAAAAAGCAAGAAGCCGACTTTGCTATGCTTTGAAAGTGTGCCAAAATAGTGCCTTTAATGGTAATATGCTATAACTTAAAAAGATACATATTAATGTGTTTTTAGATGTTGTCTAATTTTTTTACAACATAGTGGCTCGTTTGTGTGAAATTTAGACAAATAACAGAATAAAAAACGATAATTCAATCAAAGAAAGGTACTGTAAAGAAAAACAGTGATTTTGTAAAGACTTTTAGAGATAAGAAGTATTACTGTATAAAGTATCATTTTTGAGTTTTTATGTATATATTTGCATCATTAAGTATCAAATTTGAGATGTTGGATAATATATATATGATGTCGGACACCGTAATTTGACCTTCCCTGATTTTGGTTGACACTTTTAGAGCGGATTAACTAATATGGTTTACACTATCACTGACTGGGTTT
>UQWT01000046.1 GCA_900544815.1 uncultured Bacteroidales bacterium
TTGATTTTTCGCGTCTATACCAGGTTCCTTTGCTAACAGTACAAACTCCGTCTTTCAACTAAATTGCGGAAGAACCACTTTTTCTAGTTCAAGTCAGTAAGATAGCGCGTGTAAATTCAAGCGTGTCATATATAAACAAGGCACGCTTGAAATTAACGCATGATTCCAAGGAATAAGCGATGAAATGGTTGCAAAGATACACTTTATTGCAATAATTATTACTTTTGCGACTATTGCTGAACGAGAAAGAAAAGGAGTTAAGAAATGCAAAAAAAAGAGACACCTGTTTTGCTGCTTACAGGATATTTGGGAAGCGGCAAAACAACATTGGTAAACCACATTTTGTCTAACGACAGAGGTATTAAATTCGCGGTTATTGTAAATGATATTGGAGAGGTTAACATAGATGCAGACCTTATTCAGAAAGGAGGAATTGTAGGAAAGAAAGATGACAGCCTTGTAGCCCTCCAGAACGGATGTATCTGCTGTACCCTCAAAATGGATTTAGTAGAACAGCTTACAGACATAATAAAATTAGGTAAGTTTGATTACATTGTCATTGAGGCCAGCGGTATATGCGAGCCTGAACCTATAGCAAGGACTATCTGTTCTATTCCTCAAATGCCGCCGCACTATACAAAAAACGGTATTCCAAAATTGGACGCAATAGTGACTGTGGTAGATGCTCTTAGAATGCAGAGTGAATTTGCCTGTGGTGAGCAGCTGAAGAGGAAAAACATAGATGAGGATGATATAGAGAACTTGGTAATTCAACAATTGGAGTTCTGCAATATCGTTGTAATCAACAAGGTGTCTGAGGTATCTAAAGAGGAGCTTGGCAGAATAAGGGAGATTGTAAAAAATCTTCAGCCGGGGGCAAAGATTATGGAATGTGACTGGGCTAATATTCCGCTTCCTGCAATCCTTAACACAAAGATGTTTGACTACAATACAGTTTCCGCCTCTGCCGGATGGGTACGGGAGCTTGAAAGATCTGCTACAGAGGAGGAGGAGCATGAGGCACTATCCGAGCATCATGAATACCATCATGTGCATAACGATGAGGTAAATGACCATCATGAGCACGAAGAGGACGAACACGAGCATGGGCATCATCATGAACATGAAGAGGATGAGCACGAGCATCACCACCATCATCATCACGATGGCGAGGGGGAGGTTGAGGAGTACGGCATAGGCACATTCGTTTACTACAGGCGCAAGCCGTTTGATATAAACAGATTTGACAGTTTCGTGGCCAAAAGATGGCCGGCAAGTGTAATCAGAGCCAAAGGTGTTGTTTATTTTAATGATAATCCCGACATGTCGTACCTGTTTGAACAGGCGGGGGTGCAGAAAACCTTGAAAGAGGCAGGACAGTGGTATGCCACTGCACCGGAGGATGAGCTGCTACAGATGGCAGCACAGGATCCAAGCATTGTAAAGGATTGGGATGACAAATACGGAGACAGAATGGTAAAGATAGTCTTTATTGGTCAGCACATGGACAAAGAAAAAATCACGGAATTATTGGATTTTTGTATTGATAACGATTTTGAATTATAAAGAAGAAGCGGTCATTCTCTATCTGACCGCTTTTTTTTATATCTTATTTCCATTTATTACACTTCTCATAATTGATGTTGGTGGAACATCTTTATCTGACACCGGTGTAAAGTAGTTTAGAAATTTGAGCAATCTGTGTGCTTCACTATATTCCGGAACGCATTTGGGAACTGTGCGAAGTATCTGTTCGGCATGTGCTCTTAGTACGGCAAATTCCAACAGATAGGCCGAGTTGAAAATCACATCTGCATTCTCCTGATAAGGGTAGATCCATTTTACCTCCTCACGTCTTACATTCGGCCAATTCTTTATTGTTTCCAATGCCGTAAAGGCGCCTTTGTTTGCATCTCTTATTATTCTTCTCAACAACCTATTGTCGCTTGTAGGGATACAATTATGGTCATCCAAGGCAATACTTGTAACCGTGTTTATGAATATTTTAAATTTATTTTTGTCGGGAATAAGATTGGTAAGATTTGGATTAAGGGCATGTATTCCCTCTATAAGCAGTACTGTTCCTGGGGTGAGTTCAAGTGTCTTGCCGTTGTATTCTCTTATTCCTGTAACAAAATTAAATTCGGGAACTTGCACGGTCTCCCCTTTTAGAAGTTTGAGAACATCTGCCTGTAGGGTGTCGTGATCAACAGTGTCAAAATTGTCAAAGTCGTAGGTACCGTCGGGAAGTTTAGGTGTGTCAACTCTGTTTACAAAATAATCATCTGTAGAGAAAGAGATAGGATGTATTCCGCAAGCCATAAGCTGAATACTCAGCTTTTTGCAGAATGTGCTCTTTCCACTGCTGCTCGGGCCGGTTATAAGTACTATCTTCACCTCTCCACCGTCTCTGCTACGTCTGTCTATTTCCTCTGCTATCTGTACTATCTTTCTATCTTGCAGAGCCTCTGCAATCTGAATAAGGTCACTTGCCTTTCCCTCCTTGCAGGCCTGATTTACATCTCCTACATTCTCCAATCCCATAATGAAATTCCATCTGAGATTCTCGGAAAAGACCTCGAATGTCTTTGGCTGTTCCAAAAACGGAGCAAGTTCGTTTGGCTTGTGTCTGTTTGGAATCCTCAGCAGCATACCGCCTCTGTATGGCTCCAAATTCCACACATTAAGGTATCCTGTAGATGGCAGAAGGGCATCATAGTAGTAATCTGCACTATCTTCCAAAGTGTAATATTTAACGTAAGCCTCGCCTGTAGATTCCAACAGCTTTACTTTGTCATTGTACCCAAGTCCTTTAAAAAGGTCTATTGCCTCACTGCTCCGGACCTCATATCTGTGAAAAGGAAGATCTTTAGATACAATCTCCTGCATACGTGTTCTAATTCTGTCTATATCCTCTACAGATACTGCTGTTTTATCTGGTTTGGTAAGTGAACAGAAATATCCTTTTGATATTGGTCTGCGCATAACTATCCTGCACCCGGGAAAGATGTCCCTTGCAGATTTGCTTAAAAGAAAGCATAGCGAGCGCGAGTACACACGCCTGCCACTGTAGGATGTATAATCTAAAAATTCTACATCTCTATTCTTGTAAGCTCTGTATTTTAAACCTTCCGAAACATTGTTGACCTTTGCGGAGAGAATCTGATACTGTTTTGGGAAATCAAATTCATCTACCATATCCAAAAGCGGAGTCCCCTCTTCAAAGTATTTAAACGTTCCTGTGTTCTTGCAAAAGATTTTTACCATAATTTAAGTGTATGTTCTGCGCAAATTTACTACAAGTCGTTTATATTTTAAATATAAATTCATACATTTGTGACATAAGACTGCAAAAGAGAATAATTTCAATAATAAACCACTATAAATACACAGTTGCCTATGAAAAAAAAATTTGCGTCTATATTTAGCACAACACTGTTTGCGCTTGTCTTGCTTGTCTTGGGATGTAATAAATTTGATAGCGAAGGAACTATAAATGGAGATTATATAGAGAATAGTTCAATAGAACAGGAGAGCAAAATCAATTATCCTGTCTATATCTCGCAGAGTATAGACAGCGAAATTGCATCTGCCATAGCAAAACGTACTAAAAACAGTGTTAATTCCACAAATTTAGCCAAAGTTGCATTTATTACAGATGATGAACTTACGGAGGAATTGGCAGAAAACTTTTGCGACTCTAACAAAGTTTTGGTGCTTTTGAACCCGTCTGACGAACATATCAGACAGTTTGCACCTGAAAATACAAAAAACACCAATGTACTTTTTATTGCATATAATGCAGATGGTGAGCATTGCATGATACCAATGCCGGTAGGGAACATTACCTATTCCGAATCAATGAATGGGTTGGTAAACTGGATAAATGATGTTATCCACAACGATCTGCTTGGGGTAGACCCTCAATCAATATTTGAAAAATGTTTTGTAACTCACAGCTACAACTATGAGCTAAAGGATAAAGAGATTACTCATGTTCTCTTCTCAAAAGTGGATAAATTGTCGGGAAGCGGAGTGGTAGAATTAGGGCTTATCATCTACCCTCTTCACGGCTTTGGAGGAAACGGAACCAACGGAATGGACTACTACATTGTTGAGTCTACCGTATCTGTTGTCTCCGACAAGATGTACAGCGGTAACTTTGAAAAAAAGCATGGTGGCGTTCGTGCAAGAATATGTGGCTTCTACTGGAAAAAATTACATTCTGATATCAGTATAGTAGATGCAAGCGGATCCTCTGTTGGACAGTTTATACAGACTCCGTCTCCGGAAACGATAGTTGGTTCAACTACCTATAATTCAGACTGGAGTTTTTCGTTCGGCGGTGCAATTACAGGTGGAACAGATCCCTCTGCAACATTAAGCGGTGGCGTATCCCACTCATCATCAACATCTCGGACAGTGAATGACTGCGACATTATAAGCAATCATACCGGTTCTACGGTTTCGTACGATTATATTGTAAATAATTTACCATCATACAACTTGGGTATCAAAATAAACCCGCCGCAGGCAATTTCTGTTAAGACAGCTACCTTCTACAGCACATGGATATGGGCCGTTCCAACGGCAGACAACGACAATAGCAAGAGCTACTACGCAAAGCTGCGACTATCCAATTTTGTATATGGCGCTTCGTACATGTATTCATCAATGGCGGATTATCACGATTTGGAGTTTGCAATTCCGGATTATGAGGTGAAATTACCTGTTGGAAAGCCAAGCAGGTATTCTACAGGTAATTTTATGTTAATAAATACAGAGAATAATTCGCACATATCCAATATACGTCTTAAGAGTGTAACACACCCGGAATATCCGGAGATTCTTATAAGGGATCAATTCGCATTCGGAGGTTCTTTTACCAAATATGTTCCAACGGGCGAGTATACGCTTGAGTGTGATATTATGAAGAGTGGTGAGAGCAAATTTACAACTTACAAGTATGCCAAAAACTTTAAGGTACTCGCCGGAGGTACCGTAAAATTGGCTTCGGGATACGGTTTTGAGAAAAAATAATTGGAGACAACTGTTATGAGAAGATACATACATATACTTATGATTTCTATTGCTTTGGCTGCTGTTACTTTAATCGTTTCATGCAATAAAAACAGCGGAGTAGAGAGCAATAATGAATTGGAGATAATTGAAACAAAACCCTCAAGTGAGGCTAACACAACAGATTATTCGTTCGGTATTCTATCGCCATCGCTTAACGGTGAATTTGCTGCCGAAGTGGCAAAAAGGTTCAAAGGTGGCCCTGCAGATTTGCAGAGTGCCGATATTCTGTTTATAGGTCAGGAGGATCTCAATTCAGACAGGACTTGGGAGGCGTATGAAAGTGGAAAGACAATTGCCGTAGCCTCACCGCAGATTGAGCTGTTGAACGGAGCCTTTAAGGAAAAGAATATTCCTCTTCTTCCCGACAAAACATCCTGTTCACCGCTATCAATTGTCGCTTTCAACAAGACCGGAGACATCTTTACTGCAGATAAGGCACAGTTATCTGATAATTATAGTGTTGCAATAAACAGTCTTGCCAAGTGGACAACATACGTACGGCCATATAGTTTGGGTGAAGTTGTGGACAGCCGGTCTCTGCTTCAGGCTACACATATCTATAACTGCTGGAATGTAAAACTTACAAATGAACTTGTCCTAAAATCGGACAAATTTGAGCACAGAATGTCCGGGGATGCTCTATTCGAGCAGTTCTATTCAGTTATTCCGCTACATTCTTTTGATAATAGCAAAGGGGACTTCTATCTTATAGATGCAACCTTCTCAGTTGCGTCAAAGGATATGTACCAAGGTATCAAATACGTTAAGTTCAATAAAAGGAACAATTATTATGTTGCAGCTTTTTTCCTTAAAGGATTTACAGTAAAAGTTGAATTGGTGGATAAAGACGGTAAACCTGTAGCAACAAAGTTCTACAATGTGCCGCAACCAGTTACCATGTCCGGCAGCACTACATATTCGTCGGGAATAACATGGTCTGCAGATGCCACATTGAGTGGAGGCAAAAGCGGAGGTAATCTAACTCTATCCGGTGGTGTTACCTATAACTCATCAAAAAGCCGTACAATTAACGATGTTATGATAGCAAGTGCCGCACAAAGCGGAATAGTTGATTATACGGTTGATATAAAGAATCTGCCAACCAAACCTGTTGATCCACCTTTAATAGCAAGAAATACTTTGGATTTTCACTGCGGATGGGTATGGTATGTTGATAGTGCCAAAGATAACGATGATGATACATATTATAGGATAAAGGTTACTGTTAACAAACTTAACTATGCCTCAAAAGGTGGAGCCGAATATGACGGGATGAAAAACGAGCATCTGTTTAACAAAGAGTTTCAGTTTAATCTGCCGCAACCAAACAGGATTCCGGGTGGTTTTGTAAAATTATACAACAGCATACCTAATTCGTACATGACGAATATCAGCTTTATTGATGCAAAGGATGACAGCAAAATCTACAAGGATGAGTCCGGGAGTGTATATACACAAGGGGAATTTTATGAGGTATGTTTACCGGAAGGTGAATATAACCTTGAATTCTACATTGGAGATACAAAACACACCTCATCTGCCATTGGAACATTTAGTGTTGTGAGAGCTGAGACACTTACACTGCAGAGCGGAGTTTATAAATAAACAACAAAGGGAGTCTTAGACGGCTCCCTTTATTGTTTTCATGAATATTTTTTAAAAAATTATCTTTTACTTTGAGAGGTAGGTTTTGGCTTGCGTCTCTATGAGTTCAATATCATCAAAATAGTTTATCCTCATAGCCTCTTTAACCTCTGCTAAAGTTGCTGCCGCAACCTCTCTTGCAGCATCGCTTCCCTCTTTAAGCATTTTGTAAACACCCGGTATATCCTGCTCAAACTCTTTTCTGCGTGCTCTTATAGGTGTTAACATCTCCTCTAAGATTGCATATAGAAACTTCTTCACCTTTACATCACCAAGCCCGCCACGCATGTAGTGCTCTTTAACCTCATTGAGATTGGCATATTCAGGCCAATATTTAGCAAAATGTTCGTCTGTGCAAAAAGCATCCAAATATGTGAATACAGTGTTGCCCTCCACCTTACCAGGGTCTTGCACTTTAAGGTGTCCGGGATCCGTGAACATACTCATAACTTTCTTTCTAAGCTCTTCCGAACTGTCTGATAGGTAAATGCTGTTTCCTAAGGACTTGCTCATCTTTGCTTTGCCATCTGTGCCGGGAAGTCTTAGACAGGCTGTATTGTCGGGAAGCAGAATCTCCGGCTCAATTAAAACATCGCCGTAAAATGAGTTGAATTTTCTAACTATCTCTCTTGTCTGCTCAATCATCGGCTCCTGATCCTCTCCTGCGGGAACAGTTGTTGCTTTAAATGCAGTTATATCAGATGCCTGGCTTATAGGATAGGTGAAGAATCCTACAGGGATGCTTGTCTCAAAATTTCTCATTAGAATCTCTGTCTTTACTGTAGGGTTACGTTGGAGTCTCGATACAGTGACAAGATTCATGTAATAGAATGTAAGTTCGCAAAGTTCGGCAATTTGAGACTGTATGAACATGGTGCTCTTTGCCGGATCTAATCCAACAGAGAGGTAGTCGAGCGCAACCTCAATAATATTCTGACGGACTTTGTCCGGGTTATCGGCATTGTCTGTAAGAGCCTGCGCATCTGCAATCATTATAAAGATCTTGTCGTAAAGACCTGAATTCTGCAGCTCTACTCTCCTCTTTAAGGAACCTACATAATGCCCCAAATGCAAGCGGCCGGTTGGCCTGTCACCTGTAAGAATAATCTTAGCCATCTCTATTATCATTTATGAGTTTCAGCCGGCAAAAGTAGTAATTTTTTGACAAAATATTGTTTAATATTATTCTGTTATATCCCTTATGCATCTTGCTCTGAAAGAATTGTCAACGGAATTTGGAGATCCTACACCTTTTTTATTAATCAATAAAACATGAAGTCCGTCTCTAGTATCAGTAGTGAATCCAACCCTGTCATTTTCTTCATTGTAGAACGAAAACGATGTTCTGCATGCTGTATATTGCGGCCATCCGCCATTGCTTTTAATTGCATTCTGCATCTTTGAAACCATTAGTATCAGTTCTCTTTGGTTGGGTAACCTGTATCCGTCCGGGCAAAAAGAACCGCCATTTGCAATTTCCTCTTTATAGGCAGACCATTTATGAGCATTATCCTGATTTTTATAATAAACTTCAAATGCAGAATACGGCCTGTTTGCAGCATCTCTCTCACCATGTTCCACTAATTCATGTTTTTGAGTATAGTTTCTTATAGATTTGGGATTAAGTCTTTTTAATTTGATTGTAGGGAATTTTTTACCATCCCTCTCAACCAAGTAGACCTCGGATATATCGTCGGGAATAACATCAAAGTTATCATCATCGGTTCCCAAATTACGTAAAGACCTGTAGTGAACCTTTGCATTTACTCCGTTACCATCAATACCTTTTAGCCAACTTGGGTCTGAATCACTCATTGAGGCACCTTCAGATGACCACATTATTCTAATAATATCTCTGCTGTTTCCGCTGCTGTTTCTGCTTGACATGGTACTGCTACAGTAGTACTGCCTTTTCTGGCTTTCATCTGACCAATCATCATATTGGTACAGCCTTGCATTTGCATCGTATGAATCAATACCTATCCATAAATCAATAAGTTGTGACTCTGCTGCAAGATACCACCTTATCTCGTTATCATCAATTATACCATTACCGTTAATGTCTCTATTATGGGTAATCCATATATATTTTGCATAATTGTATTTTTCTCTAATTGTCCACGTTGCAGGATCAATTATCTCATCCCATCTTAAATCTGCATTGTCATCGCCCTTGTTTTCCAATCTTAACTCCTTGATTATTCTTAATGAATTTTTCCTGCCGTTATTACTGCTGTTGTTTCCATCTGAATTCCACTTAGGATAAACGGAGTAGTAAGGATCATAAATATAGATATTGTTATCCTGAATAGTCTGTGTACCCCAGGCTGTAAAATCTTCTGTATCCTCTATGTTATATAATGTTTCAATAGCAGATTGTTTTAATGAATAAAATGCTACCGATTTACAACTCTGTCCGTCTTTGCTGTAGAATGTTTCGGAAAGAATATTCATTATCCTTTTATCCTGGTTAGCAAACTTTTTCCAATAATTTCTTTTCTCTATTTCAGACAATGGAGTATTCTCACTGTTGGGATTATAATCGTAATAATATTCATTTACAAAAGCGGTTACAGTAAATTTGTTAACCTTATCAAACAGATTCAGTTCGTCATTCAAATCATAATGCTCTTTTGCATGTCTCAGAATATCAACAAGCTGCTGAACATTTACCAATTTATCCACACCCGATTTATAATCATTGACAAACCTTTCATAGTCTGTCTCTCCTTTAAAATCCATGTTGTCTGAATATCTGAATGACTCACCCGGATAAGTTTCAAAAGAACTGTTGTAAAGACCATTTTCACCCAATTTATTAAGCTTAAAGTATACCCATTTTATATCTTTAGGCGGATTTGAACTGTTACCTGCACCTTCACTGAACGGGGTACGTACATACCATGAAAGATTATCGTTAACATCTACAGCATTAAAGGAGATTACACTTGTCCCAAAATATGCATCAACAGCATATTCATGATAAGACTTTACAACACTGCCCTCTGCCCCCGGCCTTGGCTCCTTGTCCACCTCTTCATCCCTTGAGTCCACCTCTACAATAATGTCATTTATCGAATTTATGGTAATATTGTATATGTAGTGAGTGTTACGTAGTACAGTGTAGTCATTTACATCATTATTGGTGTTTCCAAGATGCACATAGTATATAACCTCTGCATTTACCTTTACTGTATTTCCAAATTCATCTGTTTCCTTATAGTAAACCCTTCCTTTAATCTTTACATATGTAGCATGCACAGGGGCATATACAAAATCACCGTTTGTTACTACATTAGAAACACCACCGGCAATCTTCTCCTGTTTCTCTCTTAATGCATATCTTTCATTATCAGTTAAAATAATTTCATTTATAGATTCAGGAATATTATTATTTGGAATAATCTTATGCTCAAGCATATAGAATGAGAATGTCTTGCCTCTCATATCCCCTGTACCCTCAAAGTTCATCACCCGGGAATTAAAGTACATATCCTCCGACTTTTGCTTTAAAATATCTGTATTGTCATCACTGTCTGATTTAAACAGTTCTACATGCTTGGGAAGGTTTACAACAGACCAGTTGGTAGGATAAAATTCAACCCCCTCCTTAGTTGCCACGTTAAATGTTATCTTTGCATCTACTCTTGTCATTGGAACAATTACAGATGTGCTGCCTCCATGTTCGATTGTCACATCAGAAAGAAAGCCGCTCATCAAAAAACTGCTGCCCCTTTCCACAGAATTCTGCACAATTGAAGAGATTATATTGTGAAGTTCTACATTGCTCTCAACATCATCTAAATCCTTATGAGTAATGTCCATAATATCAAAATCCACATTTGCAATCAATGCAATCTCTATGTTCTCGCCGCTCAAAACATTAATTGACGGCAGATAGATTATATCATCAATTGTAAAAGAGAGAATATCTTCATACGAAAAATACTTTCTGGAGACAACAGAACCATCTCCATCACATACAAACACGTACAGATTATTTATTTTGCTCTCGTCATATTCAGATGATATTGCCCTCGTAACCACGCTATTGCACATTGGTTTAACCTTAACAGAAAGCTCAGACGGTATCCCATCTGTAACTCTGTTTTTTTTATCTATATTCTTTACACACGCAGTCTGTACCAATATAAGCACAAAAAGTATTCTGTATATATTCTTCATCATATTACCATATCAAGTAATCTTAAAAAAGTAACTTGGTAATCTTTAATTGTCTTTTCGGTCTATATTTCTTTTCTCAAAAATACTCCTAAATCTTTACCAACTTATTTTTTAACGCTTACTAAGTATATATTTAGTCAAAACTTGGAACATCAATAATCTTTACGTCCCAAGGCAATATCTCTGTGTCTATGTTAAAGTCTCCCGACAATTCAGACAATACAAACGTAAGTTTATATCGCTTGCATATTTCAATGGATTTTAGTCCTCTAAGGATACCTGAAAGATTATTCTGTATAGTTAATGTATGTTTAACATCTTCATCATCTGTATATGAATAGATTACAGTGATTTTAACATCTTTTATATTTTCTGAATCACGATCTATTAACTGTGGAATAAGAAAGAAATTAAGATTGTCTCGTATAATGGCAACCGTCCCGTCTGATTTAGTTATAGGACTATCAATAATGTAATCCGTGTTTAGGAGTATATACTCTCTCAACTCCTCGTAATTTGGAATAACTGAGTAATTATTCAATGCATCAGAAACAGAAGATTGTATCGATGCAGGATATTTGAAAATGCCATTATAGGCAACATGTTCAAATGATATTTTCTCTATACTATATTCTCTTGAATCAGATACGGCATCCGATGTCTTTGCGTAGAATTCGAATTTAGAAAGCGCATGTATAAAATTAATTTTAACCTGCCCATTGTTTGGTTGTTCCATGTCATATAAAGGGACTGAGAGTAAAAGATCTCTATGTCTGTTGATGTGAGCAGATTGGTCACATGATATTACCGGAGCCCCCTTAGAATCTTTATTCTGAAGATATGAAATTTTAATAAATTCATCTCCTGAGTCCGGTATATATGGCGCATATGCAAAAAAACTTATCTTATTTTTATACGGCCATATCTTTGGGTCGTTATCATATATCCAACTTCCATATCCATTTGGCTTGTAAATCTTTAGATTCTGCATAAACGTACATGCAGAATTGAGAGGATTAAAACCACTTGTACCGGAATAGGCATAAACTCCAAATTCATCAAGATTAGATGTTGTGTAAAATGATGATTTAGAATCAATATTACTACCTGTACTGCTATGACCTGCTAATGCAGGATAAAAAATGATTTTTACACCGCTCCCCTCTTCACTGCTATCCTTGCTGCATGATACTAAAAAAATGACAACTATGCTATGCAGAGTGTAAAGCAGAGCCTTAAAATAACTATTTGCTACCATGAAACTTTAACTACATTCGGCCACAAAGGTAGTAATAAACTTTTAATTTACGGTGACTAATTTATAATAACTATCCTTTTAGAAGCTTTAAAACAGTTTATTTATGCACTAATCCTGAATCTCACTCTCATCTATTAAATTATTCAGCAGGGCATACACTACAAAACCTGATACAGACTTGATTCCGGTTTTTTTTGATATGTTTTTTCTGTGAGATATAACAGTATGTATAGATATATTAAATATTGAAGCTATCTCCTTGTTATGTAAACCTTTGGCAACCGCAACAAGGATCTCCTTTTCACGCTGCGATAACTCCTCCCCTTTTAATGTTTGTTCAACGGATTCTGTTGTGTTACGCAATGACTCTAAAATCCTTAATATTTTAGATGGCGTATCCGACATCTCAAAATTTCCACTATAAAACGGATTGGAGCTATATCCAATAGAGCAATACAACGCGTCTTCATACAATCCTTTGGAATATAATTTTCTATTAAGATCTAAAAAGAGAGGATTCACAAGGACAATATCGGGTTTTACCACGATAAGTCGTTCCATAGCCTTGTATATATCTGTTGATGTTTCACACACTGCGAGTT
Source organism: uncultured Bacteroidales bacterium (assembly GCA_900544815.1). GTDB lineage: Bacteria > Bacteroidota > Bacteroidia > Bacteroidales > UBA932 > Egerieousia. The sequence goes on from UQWT01000046.1 coordinate 12,772, forward strand.
TGGTTGATTCTGTAATTATAGATTGCAATCCCGCAACAACAATATATGAAGGATCTATAATAAAAACTTTTTTCTTTGAGTTAATTCTCTCCACTATCTTACCTCCTCAATTCTATGTACCATTGGAATTAGTACTTTATTCTCAATTCTGGTATGTTTGGCCAAATCCTCTTCAAATGTAAAGATATCTTTTAAAACATCATTAACAGAGGACAGATCTTCCGGTGCCATCTCTCCATATGGAAGATACTTAATTATGATATTTTTAAGATCACTTAATTTATCGTCTATATTACTGTGATTGTCCTCATATTTTTCAATTGAATATGCCCCAGCCTGTGGCTGTTTGCCAAGAAGTGAATTAATATATGGGAATACTATATTCTCCTCGTAGTTGAAATGTTTTATAACCTCAGCTTTATAATTCCTAAAAAATTTTAAAATAAGTTTGAATTCAGATCCATTGGTGGATTCGCTAATACTTAATAGCTTCTCCTCAATAACCTTAATTCGTCTGTTGAGATAGTTAAGATGAGAACGTTTCAAATAGTGAATCAACTCATCTACTGTTATAAGATTAAGCTCTTTGACAGTAGGTAAATATGCAGAAAAAGAGTTTATATTTGCAATAATAAGAAAGAATCTATGGTTGACAGAGTGCATTCTGCATACCTCCTCCACATTCTTGTCTCCAAATCCAAGCGGAATATTAAACCGTCTTAAAATATCCAACAACGTACTGTCGTTAAGTATCATATCAGCCATCTTGCTGTTTGGAGAATACAGATAATTTGTCTCTTTACTCATAGTAAACTACTTTAATAAACTTTTAATAAACACTACACCTCAGCATTATTTGCAAATGTATATCAAATCGCAAACAAATGAAAAATATAACAAAATGTTTTAGCGTCTTTAAAGCAAAAAAGAGCGGCCAATCTGTTTTGGCCACCCTCTTTATAAAAACTGAAGCTTATATGAATTAGTCTAATCTTTATATCCCGGATTTTGCTGAAGCTCAGGATAAATTATTCTCTCCGAGTGAGAAATAGGCAATGCCACCTTATAATAATCCCAACTGAAAGAGTTATGATAACCTGCACCACCTGCAAAATCATGAGGGTCAGATTCCATATCTCTTGTGATTGTACCACCTCTTCTCATAATATCAAAGAACCTGTGTCCTTCACCGATAAACTCTTTCTGGCGCTCCGTCTGGATAAGATCCAATGTTGCTGCAACATCTGTAGCTGTAGGATCTGCACGCCTTCTAACCTCATTAAGGTAGTAGCTTGCATCAGAAGCACCTGTTTCAAGACCTGCCTCAGCGGCAATGAGATATGCCTCTGTAATACGCATAACCCTTGGGTTGTTTCTTCTGAATGTGTAACCTTTATCCTTGTTGCCAATGAATTTCCTTAACCAATACTCACCAGTCTTCTTAGCACCTGTTGTTGGATCGTCATAAGCTATCATCTGAGCTCTTACATCATTAGGAGTTTCGGTAAACAATTCTCTCCACTTTTTGGTAGGGATAATACTTGCTCCAGCGTTTTTGTCATCAAACCAAAGATTATGGTAAATTGTATAGAAACCACCATCACCGTCAATATCACCGCTGGTTGAAACCAATAGTTCAAGTACAGACTCGTCATCTCCCTCTTTACCCCAATATGCCAAATAGTCTGCATTTGGAACCAATCTATATGGAGAACTTGTAACAACCTCCTTAGCAGCAGCATACGCTGTGCTGTAATCACCTTTGTAAAGGGCTATTTTTGCCTGTAGAAGTTTTACGCTCCAGTAATTAAAATGACCAAGATTCTTATCTTTGGAAATCAAAGCCTCAGCTGCCTTAAGATCCTCCTCTGCAGCTGCGTATGATTGAGCTACTGTGCTTCTTGGGACATGGCTCTCAGAAGGAGCTACAGTATTTTTTAGAATAACTGCTCCCAAAGAAGCACCGTTATCATACTGATAAGGATATCCGTACAATTTTGCAACCTCAAAGGTACATAACGCCCTAACAGCCAATGCTTCTGCCTTGTAACTCTGCTTAAGAGCCTCCTGTTTATCTGTGCTTGTAGCCAATACATCTATATTCTCCAAAAAAGTATTGCATCTGTTAATTACAGCATAAAATTGAGTCCATAGAGAGAAATATGTATTTTGCTCAGACTCATAGTCTAAAGCGTAAATAGCAGTGCTGTTTCCACCGGCTTCACGAGGATAGAGATTATCTGCCCTCATATCACCCATGCTGGCCATATATGTTCCATATACGGTATAATATTTTAGAGGGGTATATAGACCGTTTACAGCAACAGCGGCATCCTCCATCGTAACAAGAGCTGTCTCTGCCGGCACAGCATCAGTTGGCAGTCTGTCCAAGAATCCTTTACAAGAAACAATCACAGACAGAACTGCGAGTAATAATACATTATTAAATATCTTTCTCATAATTACCATAGTTTAACAATTAGAAACTAACTTCAACGCCCAATGAAACAGTTCTCAAAGCAGGCATACTGTATTTGTATCTTCCATTTGCAGGAACCTCAGGATCTATATTAAGGCCTGAGAATGTTAACAAGTTGGAACCGGCTACATATACTCTTGCATTAGATATACCTAACTGATTTGTGAATGATTTAGGAATATTATAAGACACTGTCATGTTCTTAAGCCTTAGATAATCTCCTTTTTTCATAAATCTGCTTGAGTAGTAATAACCACCTTGATTATTATCCTGTATACGTTTAGGAACATTGCTGTTTGTATTGGTCTCACTCCAAGGATTTAACTGTCTTTTAGATATATTTCTATGGAATGAATAATATCCGTCGTTCTCCATCTGCTCAACACCCTCATCCCAGATATAGTGCCCATATTTGTATGCCCAAGCCATTGATACTGACAAATCTTTCCATCTAAAATCAAAGTTGAATCCACCATACCCCTTTGGAATAGCAGTCTTGCCCTCTATAATCATTGAACTTGAGTTATTTCTGTTAGTAGGATAGTAGTTATAACTATCTTTAGGCATTGTAGAACCTTTTTCCACAACAGTACCATCCTTCAAATAAACATCTCTATCCACAACTTCACCTTTCTTATAGAATGATCCCTCTGCATACATAGGGTTACCGGCTTTTAATCTGCTGTTACCCATGTAATTATCCTCAGGACAAACGCCTAAGTAATTTCTTGTATAATACTGATAGAATGAATAACCTTTCTGCCAGATATGAGGAGTACTTATCTGAGCCTCATCCTCTGTTGATAGTGCCAAAATCTCATTATTGACTGTTGACCAGTTAACACCAAATGAGAAATCCCAATCTTTCTTCTTAATGATATCAATATTCAATGACAACTCCCATCCATCATTTCTCATAGCTCCAATGTTCATTAAAGAACTGCTAAATCCTGTTGTAGAAGGGACAGATGCACTCAACAGCAGATCTGTAGTCTTCTTGTTAAAATACTCAACAGAGAAAGTATATCTGTCAAAAATAGTTGCATCAATACCAACATTCCAGTTTTTGTTCTTCTCCCAAGTAAGATCTGTATTAGCTATATTACCAGGATAGCTTGCCCCTTTGTCTCCATAAAATGTATAGCCATATGCAGCTAACCAGCCAAAACTATCAGAAGGTAACGTTCCGCTTGTTCCGTATGAACCTCTTACTTTAGCATCATTTAACCATGCAAAATCCATGCTAAATTTCTCATTTGAGAATCTCCATGAACCGGAGATAGACCAGAAATTACCCCATCTTGTAAGAGGTGCAAGTTTGGTTGAACCATCGCGTCTGTATGTTCCTGTCAAATAATATTTGTTATTATAATCGTAAGCAACTCTACTTAAGAAAGATAATATTGCCAACTCTCTTGAATAACTGTAACCGTCATCAAAGTTTGCACCCATAATAGATTCTGTAGCTCCCAAATATGAAAAATCTATCTTTCCAATACGAGTCATTCTATATGTCTCTTTTTCAGCCTCCCATCCGGCCATTGCACTTACATGATGCTTGTTCCAAGTTCTGTCAAAATTCAAGGTTGAAGAACTTACCATTTTGTTTACATTACGGTGTCTGTCTGACATATATCCTCCTACATCCGAATATGCATAGAAGTTAGGGTGACCATATAACCAACCGAATTTATCATGAACATACAGCCAATCTGAACTGATAATTGTCTTTGCTGTCAGCCAATCTGTAAATTTCAACTCTGCCCAACCTTTCAAGATGAGACGGTTCTGTCTGGCATCGTTAACCTGAGCATCGTATGACGCTACTGGGTTAATAGTTGATAAGCCAGGGTTAAATGCCTCTAAATACAGTGAACCATCTTTATATTGGTATGGCCATCTCTCATTAAGAATGACTTTCCACTGGTAGAATGGATTATCTTTTGATGACTGACCATCCTGGTGACCATCCTGATACTGCCATGAATACTGTACAGTACCACCTATTTTAAGTCTTTTTCCTATTTGGGTCTCACCGTTGATAGTTGTAGAGAATCTTCTAAGATAGTCTATAGATACAACACCCTGTTGGTCTGTGTAAGCGATTGAGGCATAAATCTTGCCCTTTTCGCCACCTCCTGAAACACTGTATTCGTATGTCTGAGCTACACCTGTTCTAAAGAGAACATCTTCCCAATCCTTGTAGATATATTTGCTTTCATCTTTTGCCGGATAGTTTTTGGCAACCATTGCATCTACATAGTCAGAAACTGAAGAATATTTTTTCCATGCACTTGGATTGTTATTAGCATAGTTTGTCCAAGATTCTCTATGAAGAGCCTCTGTCTGCGAATCACTTGCGAGCGGGTAGTTATCGTAAGCAAAATAAGACAAACCTACATTAGCCTTGAATGTAGAGGTAAGTTTGCCTGCTTTACCTTTTTTAGTTGTAATGAGGATAACACCATTGGAAGCACGAGAACCGTACAAAGAGGCAGCTGCTGCATCTTTAAGAATAGTGATGGATTCAACATCACTTGGGTTTAGATAGTTCATTGCGCTTGTAGATATATTACCTGAACTGTAGTCACCACTTGTAGCAGGTACACCATCTATAACATATAGAGGCTGGTTGCCGGCAT
>UQWT01000047.1 GCA_900544815.1 uncultured Bacteroidales bacterium
ATATCAAAGATACAAAATATTTAACACATTAGCAATCAATTTGTTAGGAAAAGATTAACATTTCCCGACAGTCCCTAAATAGCGTAAGCAACCAAAACTTTGCATTAAAGCTGCTTTTTGGCCCATACTTGGCTTACGGAATAGATGGTACAAGCAAATCTACGGAAGACAGAGCCGGAGTCATTACAACCAAGAAGGTAAATGCCTTTGGCAAAGAGGGGCATCTCTGTAGCCGCCTTGACTATGGTCTGAATGTTGGCATTAACGGTGTGATAAAGCAACATTATATAATAGGCGCCTTTGGAGAGACAGGTTTTCGTAGAATGTATGAGCAGAATAATCTGTTTGACACCTTTCTCCAAGAGTTGTTCAAAATCAAAAACAACTGGGCTTTTGGCGTTACGTTAGGCTACAGGTTTTAAAAAGCATAACCCTGAAAACAGATTGTTTGTCGGGAAATAAAATCTATTTTTCCATTATATAGGAGGTGCCCACAACAACCCTTATGGAGTGCGGAACAAGTTCAAAGGTAAATGGCGAGAAACCAACAGCTTCGCCATCTATCTCTATTCTGGTCTCGGGGATAGTGGAGATCTCTATCTCCTTGGCCTGAGTAAAGATTACCTTTGGATTTGAATAGATATTGCCGGAATAGAGGAGCTTGAAATTACGCAAAACACGAAACTTGGACATCTTTCTTATTATGGTAAGGTCCATAAGGCCGTCGTTGACCAAAGCATTTGGGGTCTGCTGCATACCGCCACCGTTGTACTGTCCTATACCAACAGCTCCGGAGAAGACCATCCCCTCATAAAACGGCCGGCCGTCTGCAGAGATCTTAAAATGCTTGGACCTGAACTTCATAAAGGTGTTAAAGGTGCTCCTTAGATAGAGCATCTTACCCTGTTTTCCCTCATCCTTGAGGTTATTATATTTTAGATTAACCACGGCATCATAGCCCAATCCGGCCACATTTGCCATATACCGCACATGCTTTACCCTTGTCTCATAGAAAGTCACCCTGGCAACATCCTGCAATATGCTTCTCTTTTCGGCAAGAGACCTAACAGCCTCTGAATATGTCTTTGAGATACCGTACATCCTAATCCAGTCATTACCCGTACCGGTAGGAATAACCGCAAGACTCACCTCTGTGGTGGGCACAGCCTTCTGAATGAATATGCCGTTCACAACCTCATGAATGGTTCCGTCACCGCCAACTGCAACAATATTCCTAAACCCGTCATTTATAGCCTTAACCGTTAGCTCCACAGCATGATACTTGTGAGCAGTAAACACGCAGGTAAAGTTTAATCCACTGTCATACATCTGGTTAGAGATAACAGGCCAGTCCTTTAAACCACGTCCGCTGCCGGCCTTGGGGTTAACGATAACCATCCAGACATCATGTTTCATCTGTATATTAAGATTTTATAATGGTACAACGCTCAAAAATGTTACGCAAATTTAAGAAACTGTTTTGAATTGTTGTTCCCATTCCAAAAGATTTAGTATTTTTGCGAGTTAAGAAGTTGTTTTTAGTAAGCGTTAAAAAATAAGTTGGTAAAGATTTAGCAGTATTTTTGAGGATAGATGTCTTTTTGAAGATGGAGTGTGCCGGTGGCACATGACTGATGAGAAAAGAAATATAGACCGAAAAGACAATTAAAGATTACCAAGTTATTTTTTTAAGATTACTTAGGCAACCTTTAATCTCTTACTAAGTTAAAATATGGGAAAAGTCATAGCTATCGCAAATCAGAAGGGAGGAGTTGGTAAAACCACCACAGCTATTAATCTTGCAGCATCTTTGGCAGTCTTGGAAAAAAAGACTTTGCTTATTGATGCGGATCCGCAGGCTAATACAACATCCGGACTTAATTTTGACCCAGACTCATCTGACAAGAAAACACTATATGAACTTCTCATAGGCCAAAGGTCAGCAGAGGAGATAGTGCTTAATACAGATATAAAGAACCTTAAGGTAATTCCGTCTCATATAAACCTTGTAGGTGCGGAGATAGAGATGCTTAACTTAGAGAACAGAGAGAACATTCTAAAGGGTGCAATCTCGTCTCTCAAAGAGGAGTATGAGTACATAATAATAGACTGCTCACCATCTTTGGGGCTTATAACAATAAACTCCCTTACAGCAGCAGACTCTGTAATCATACCTGTGCAATGTGAGTTTTTTGCTTTGGAAGGCTTGGGCAAACTGCTAAATACCGTAAAGTTGGTACAAAACAGACTCAACCCGCAATTGGAGATAGAGGGATTTCTCCTTACAATGTTCGATGCAAGATTAAGGTTGGCTAACCAGGTTGTGGCAGAGGTAAGGCATCATTTTGGAGAGATGGTATTTAAGACAGTAATCAACAGGAACGTAAGGCTGAGCGAGGCACCGAGCCATGGCAAGCCTGTTATTCTTTACGATGCACTGTCCAATGGTTCCGGCAACTACATGAACCTTGCAAAGGAGATAGTATCAAAACAGGAGTCTTTTAACCAAGATACAGAAAACAGATAATCTAAAATGGCAAAGATACAGACAGGATTAGGAAAAGGATTAAGCGCACTTATAGCAGATGCCAATGAGATTCAGCGAAACGCACACAGAAGCGCATCTGAATTAGAACAAAAGAGAGCAGCAGACGACAACGGACAGCTGCTTACAGCATCGTTGGAGATACCGTTAGACAAAATAGCACCCAATCCGTATCAGCCAAGGACAGAATTCAATGAAGAGGCCATAGCAGATCTGGCCGGGTCCATCAAATTATTAGGCGTTATCCAACCCATAACGGTCAGACCAATTGAGGATGGCAAATACCAGATAATAAGCGGAGAGAGAAGGTTCAGAGCCTCAAAAATAGCAGGTCTTGCATCCATTCCGGCATATATAAAGAAGACAGATGACAGGGGAATGTTGGAGCTGGCTATAGTTGAGAATATACAAAGAGAAGATTTGGACTCCATAGAGGTTGCCCTGAGCTTTCAAAGACTTATAGATGAATGCAACCTTACTCAAGAGGAGATGGCGGACCGTGTTGGCAAAAAAAGAGCCACCGTCACAAACTACTTGCGCCTGCTGAGGCTCCCGGCAGAGATACAGTTTGCCATACGTGCCGGCCGTATCTCAATGGGTCACGCCAAAGCCCTCTTAGGTATAGAGAGCCCAAGAATGCAGGTAAAATACGCCAACCAGATAATAGAGCAGGATCTCTCTGTACGTCAAATAGAAGCAAAGATAAAGAGGCTGAACGACAAGAGAGATAAACCGGCAAATATTAATGAGCTTCCCGACAAATATTTTAGAGCCATAGAGCTTGTAGGAAAGTATTTTAACAACAATGTATCTATAAAACGCGGCACAAAAGGCAATGGAAGCATGACCATCCGCTTTAAGAACGACAGCGAAATAGAGCGCTTTATAGAGGCATTGGAAAAAAATCAATAGATAATAAACGTGTTGAGAGAGAAAAACATATATCTTCTTGTCATTGGAGTGCTGCTGATGTTGGTGCCGCATCTATCGTATGCGCAGTTCAACACATATAGCCAGGCAGGGCCTCCGGGCAGCGACCAGGCAAAAAAAAGTAACAACAACGACGAAAACGGTGAGAATTATGTAAAGAGAAAACCCTCATACACACTTGGAAGATACTTTAAGTCTTTGGCACACAAAGATTCCGTTGATGTAACAAGACTTACCTTTGGTAACATGATACTCCCCGGAACAGCACAGATCTACAACAGAGACTACTGGAAACTGCCAATAGTCTACGGAACATTGGGAGGTTGTATAGGAGGAGCAGTATACAGCAACGTAAAATACCAGTCCACCGGCAAGAAATCGTACAAGAATACCCGAGACATACTTATAGCAGGAGCAGCCCTCTCCTACTGGGGGCAACTTATGGACGGTATTATATCATACAGTTCAAGTACCAACTCAACGCCGGCCAAATCATCGCTCTATTCCGCCCTTCTACCCGGATTGGGGCAGGCGAAAAACGGCGATTACTGGAAAATACCAATCTTCTACGGAGGGTTTGCAGTAAGCGGTTACTGCTGGGCATACAATCAGAAGCAGTATAAAAGATACAAAGGCCTGTACATACAGGCAGCAACCCCAGATGGCGGCTACACAGGCCACCAGACAGCAGAAAACCTAAAATGGTACAGAGACTCCTTTAGACGTCTGCGAGATTACTCAATAGTTGCCACAGCATTGATATATGTACTTAACATTGTAGATGCCAGCGTTTTTGCGCACTTTAGCAACTTTGACGTAAACGACGACATATCACTTAATGTACAACCAGGATTCATAGAGCCCGTAAATATACCGGGATCATCCAACAACAGCTATTTGGCAGGCGGAAGCTGCCCACAAACAGTTGGAGTAAGATTGAATTTAAACTTTTAGATTATACAAGATGCGCAGGATTAGACTTACACTCCTTTCATTATCCCTATTTATTGCAACAAGCACATACATAACAGCAAGTACCATTACCACTCTTCCCGACAAAGTAAAAAAGGAGACCAAGAAAAGCCTTATCTTCCAGCGAGACTCGTTGCAGAAGGTCATAGACTCCATGAAACTTGTGCTCGAAGGGGGAGGTATAGCCTTTGCAGACACTACAGATCTCACAGACTCTATAAACTCCGGCACATTCTACTATTTGGACAATGAAGATTACAACGATATAGACCCGGGATGCAATTCAGACAGCCTCCTTAACATGTGGTACAACCACAGAAGCACCAAACTTGGGGAGAGCCTTGGAATAACAAGAGAACTCAATGTAGACATAGACAGCTTAGTGCTTACATCCAATATCCCGGATGCAGTATACATTGAGAACCTAAAGAAGATGAACTCGTTCATCCCTATCCCATACAACGATATCGTAAGAAAATATATAATACTGTACACAGAAAAACTTCGTAACAAAATGCCAAGGATACTTGGGCTTAGCAATTACTACCTTCCTATCTTTGAGGAGATATTCGACCAGTATGGCATACCAAAAGAGATTAAAGCACTTGCAATCATAGAATCCGCCCTGAACCCTGTAGCGGTATCAACTGCAAACGCAAGAGGAATCTGGCAGTTCATGTACAGGACAGCACTGCAATACAACCTTAAGATCAATTCATTTGTAGATGAAAGATTAGATCCGGTTGAGGCAACGCACGCCGCCGCAAAATACCTTAGAGACGCATATATAATCTTTGGCGACTGGGCATTGGCAATATCATCGTACAACTGCGGCTCCGGAAACGTAAACAAAGCCATAAAACGGGCCGGAGGGTCAAAAGAGTTTTGGGATGTCTACCCATATCTGCCAAGAGAGACAAGAGGATATGTTCCTGCATTTGTTGGTGCACTATATGCCCTTAACTACTACAAAGACTACAATATAGTTCCTCAACAATGCCCTATACCAAGTCACTTGGACACTTTTCAGATAAAAAAGAATCTGCACTTCCAACAGATTGCAGAATGCATAAGCATACCTGTAGATGAACTTAGATATTACAATCCACAATACACAAAAGATATAATACCAGGCAATGAGGGAACACAGATACTCAAACTGCCATACCAATACACCAATGCATTTGTAGATGTAGAAGATACTGTTTACAACTACAAAGACTCCATCTTTTTTAATCCAATTGTATTTAAAAAGATAAAAGACTCACACATTGCATCTACCATAGGTTCAACAAGTTACCATAAGGTAAAAAAGGGAGAGACACTTAGCAAGATTGCCCAAATCCACAGAGTAAAACTATCGGACTTAATGAAGTGGAACAAACTTAACAGCAGGTCCACTCTTCGTATTGGTCAAAGAATCATTATCAAAAAAGGGGCAACGTATGTAGCAAGCAACACCGGTAGAAACAACAAAAACTCCGGAAGCGATAAAGTTTCAACCAGCAGTTCCGGAGGATATATCTACTACACAGTAAAGAAGGGCGACACCCTGCTTGGCATCTCCCACAAATTCCCGGGGGTGAGCCTAAACGACCTTCTAAAGCTTAATAACCTTAAGAAGAACTCAAAGATATACCCGGGTAAGAAGTTAAAAATAAAGAGAGCATAATATTGCGGCCACACCATGTTTATCCTATTTAATAACCTTCAAAGGTAACTTACTTTTTTCGTGTTACTTAAATATCAAATCTGCTCCGAACATTGTGTATCCTTTAGGGGCAGAATATTTAAAATAGAGTTTACACCACTTAGAAGGCTTTGCCATTAGATAGAGATATCCGGCAAAGCCTCTCTTATACAACAGCCTTCCGCCATATGTACCGGGTATAGTTGCCTCATACATATATATTCTGTTCTCCCAATCACTCACATTATAGTAGGTTCCGCCCGCAGATACTCTTATTTTTTTACCTGTGCTCAGATAATCTGCACTCAATTGCGCCGCACCATATTTTAATCCTACCACACCCCGGCCTGTTAAAGACAGATCCCCAAAATTATAGCGTCCACTCCCCTTTAGATAAAGCTTTGTTTTAAATGGAGTTGACGATGCCACACCTCTAAGGTTCCAACTAAAGCCAATACTCTGTGCATAGCTCTCCAAACCTGCCATAACCTTAAATGAGTTGGTTCTGTACGGAAGTCTGTAACGTGGAAATGGATAAGCCGTATAATCTGCAAAAAGTCCCAATTTGAGAGAACCAAATACAGGCTTGAACAACGATATGAACGCTCCTCGCTGGTTGTATGTCTCGCCTAAGGTGCTGTATGGCCCGGAATAGGGCGCTATGTAACTCACACCGTAGTGTCTCACACCTACAGTAAATTCAAGGTTGTCACCAATCCTTAGGTAAGTCCCCACAATAGCTGCAATTCTCTCACTTGCAGCTATATCAAATTCGCTTGACTCTTTCACCTTTCCCATATTTGCGCAATAGGCAACCTCCCCAAAAATCATGGCAACACCAAACGAATAGAGCCAGTTTATTCCCACATTACACAATGAGCCATTATAACGCCTGTACCCGTTATAATAGTTGACTCTGCCGCAATATGGAAGATCTAAACTGCTAATCACAGCGGTCGCCCCTACTCTTGCCCTGCTCCACTCTTTGTTAATGTTAGCACCGTAAACTCTCTCGCCAAGAGACTTTCTTGTCTCAAAGAGGGATGGTGTATTATGCTTTCCATCCTTTAAAAGTGAGCTGTAACCGCCATCCTTAATTCTTGCATCTACCATCTTGTTCGAATAGAAAAGGAAAACAGAGATGTTTTGTTTGGAAGCAAAAGCAGATAAAGCAATGCCTCTAAAATAGTCGTTTTCATCTGAACCGTTATACGGCATAACACTGTTACAATTGGATGCAAATGATATTGGTTGCATATAATTAGTAAAGTTAAGCCCCTGTCGCATGAGCAGTCCATAGCCGAATCCTGCTCTAAAGTCTCCGGCTATAAGTTTGAGTTTAAAATTTTTAACATAAATGTTATCTGCTGCTATATTAAATGATATAAAATCTGCCATCGGTATCTTACGGTTCAACATTCCTGTAGCCTCTCTATGAGCCATACTCACGGCCATCTCTTTAGCATCACCGCTCCAGAGTTTCCAAAAATATCTTCCCCCCTCTCCTGCATCATTCTCGCAGAATATTCCTGCAGAGATATTTGCACCGGATTTGAGCGAGTATACAGCTTTCTGCCTGAGCCTCATATACTTTTGTGGAGAGTACCGCAACTGTGTTTCCAGGCCGGTCTCTCCGCGCCGGCCATAAACACCTACATTCCCTGCGGCCGTGTAGACAATGTTATACAGATCTGCCTCCTCATTTGGAAAACTGAACAGAACAGCACAGAAACAGGCAATATAATCGTTAAAACCATTAACAGACGAAAGTTCATGGGCAGAGAGTATAAGACCGCTTTTCTCTCTGTATTCAATAAGGTTGCCAATCTGATATTCGGTAAGGAACAATAATCTTCTCAGTTCTTCGGCAGAGACCTTATTTATGGATAGTTGCCTGCTCGCCGCAAAATTTGCTCTGTTTATAAAGTAGACCTTTATGGAGAGCTCCAAATCGTTTTCGTACTCTTCTCCCACACTCTCCATTGAGGATTCATGCCCGGAATACTCCCGCATCCATCTCTCTGTATCCACTCCGCTTTCATCTAATGTGAAAAGGTATGGAAACATTGCTCTGTAATTGGTCTCTATACGATCTTTATTGAGATTGTAAAACTCCTCAATCACCCGTTTTGTTTTAAGTTCATCAATTCTGTCCTGCAAAGGCATAGCGAAAGTAACCGCAGCCCAACAGAGTAGGAACAGAGACACCTGTAATCTTTTCACCACTGCCATACTCATACTCCAATTAATATTTTTACTGTCAATATTTTTATAACCAAGATTCTGTGAGAGTCTGATAACCGTTCACCACCTTTATCTCTCACAATGAAAATCCTTGATCTCACAACTTGGGTGAATAAATTTCAAAGATTTTCATGTTATGTTTTATATGGGCCTGTCCGCTAAAGTATGAAGCAATCATATAAAAAAAAAGCTGTTATATACTTTTTACGTACATAACAGCGTAAATTGCTTTCTATTGCTACAACCGTAACAAAAAAATTATAACCCTATTTAATTTGTTTTATAGGGGAAAGATATTGCAGCTAACTCTGCATTAGCCTTGGCAATCTTGTCGGCGAGCTCAGACTTGAACTTTACAAATTTATCAAACAGAACAGCATTAGATGTTGCAAGTATCTGCATTGCATAGATGGCCGCATTTTTACTGCCATCAAGTGCCATTGTTGCAACAGGAATTCCTGCAGGCATTTGAAGAATGGAGAGGACCGAATCCCAGCCGTCCATTGAATTTGAAGATTTTATAGGAACTCCTATTACAGGGAGCGGGGTAATGGCGGCAATCACTCCGGGAAGATGTGCTGCACCTCCCGCTGCAGCAATAATAACTTTAATTCCACGTTTGTGTGCATTTTTTGCAAAATCCGCAACCATTTCCGGAACGCGGTGGGCAGAAAGGGCATTTATCTCAAACGGTATCTCCATGCTGTTCAAAAATTCTGCAGCTTGAGACATTACCTTCATATCTGAGGTACTGCCCATAATGATACTAACTAAAGGTGTCATGATAATCAATAAGTCATTTTTGTTTGCGGGCAAAGGTGGCCCAAAATAATTGAATAACCAAATTAGAGTTGATACTGTTTTTATTCTAAATGATATGAGCACAAAGAATTGTAACTAACAGAATAAATCCGTACTTTTGCGGCTGATTATTGCCATATGAAAGGCAGTGGGAGGCTGTTGGACTAATTATTAAGCAGCTTCTATGTTTTAATACTTAAAAATATGAACAGAATAAAGCTCCACGACAAAACATTCAAGCTATTCATTACCTCAAAGGAGATTGAGGAGCGTGTTAATGCTATGGCAAACAGGCTTAACCAAGATCTTAAAGATGTTGACACACCGCTCTTTCTTAGTGTCCTGAGCGGTTCTTTTATCTTTGCCGCAGACCTTATAAGAAAGATAAACGTACAAAGCGACATTGCTTTTATAAAATTGGCATCTTATGAGGGAACCGAGTCTACCGGTAATGTAAAGCAGATTATGGGGTTATCGAAGAGTGTTGTGGGAAAGACAGTAGTTATTGTTGAGGACATTGTTGAAACAGGGAACACCATTGCAGAGCTTTACAGGATCCTTAAGGATGCAGGAGCGGCAGATATAAAGATCTGTACGCTTATGTTCAAACCAGCTTCATACAAGAAAGATGTTAAGATAGATTATCCTGTATTCAACATACCGGATGATTTTATTGTAGGTTACGGTTTGGACTACAATCAGTTAGGAAGGCAATACAAAGATATATATGTAATAGACGAGGAGTAGGTCTTTACATTGCTATTAAGAGAATACTAAACTTAAACCTATTGACTAACTTCTCATAAGTTTTATAATCCGGTTAGCGCAAGATTGTTTACACACTCATTGCAGTTTACAGACCGGATACATAGCATTTAATAATAGTATAATGAAATATTACGTTTTATTCGGCCCTCCAGGTGCCGGAAAGGGTACTCAAGCCAAACTTTTGGTTGACAAGTACAATTTTCACCACGTATCTACAGGAGACCTGCTCAGAAAAGAGATAGCGGCAGGAACCAAGCTCGGCAAAATAGCCAAAGGGCTTATAGATGCCGGTAATTTTGTAGATGACTCTATTGTCATTAGTATGATAGAGAACGAGATAGAACAGCATCCTCACGTTAAGGGATTCCTTTTTGACGGGTTCCCAAGAACAACATCCCAGGCAGAGGCCTTGGATGCACTTCTCTCAAAGAGGGGTACAGCCGTTCACAAGGTTATCTCGTTCATCATTGATGACAACAAGGTTTTTGAACGCATTCATCACAGAGCCACAATTGAGGGACGTCACGATGATGCAAAGCCGGAGGTCATCCAAAACAGAATAGACACCTACCACAAAAAGACAGAGCCACTTATAAAGTACTATAAGGACTGCAACAAATATCATGAGATAGACGGCTCAGGTTCTGTTGATGAGGTCTTTACCAAGGTAGAGGGACTTTTAGACAAATAATTAACAAAAGTTGTAAGTGATAATAATTATCCCGACAACTTTTCTAAAACATTTTATATGGCTAATTCAAACTTTGTAGATTATGTTAAACTGTTTCTTGCGTCGGGCGACGGAGGAAACGGGTCTATGCACCTTCACAGGGAGAAATATGTTCCTAAGGGGGGACCGGATGGCGGTGATGGCGGACGAGGAGGCCATATAATCTTGCATGGCAACAACCAGTTCTGGACCCTTATACACCTAAAATATAAAAAGCACATTAAGGCCGAAAACGGAGAGGCCGGTAGCGGTGCTTTGAGAACGGGAAAAAACGGCAAGGACATTATTTTGGATGTTCCGCTTGGGACTGTTGCCAAAGATGCCGAAACAGGAGAAACGCTGTTTGAGATAACCGAAAATGGCGAGGAGAGGATAATTGTAAAAGGTGGCCGTGGCGGATTAGGAAATGCAAATTTCAAAAGTGCAACCAACCAGACGCCACGCTATGCACAGCCTGGCGAGGAGCATATCGAGGGGTGGTTTATTCTTGAACTTAAAATACTTGCAGACGTAGGACTTGTAGGATTCCCCAATGCCGGCAAGTCTACATTGCTTTCAGCTGTTTCTGCTGCACGTCCAAAGGTTGCAGACTATGCATTTACCACATTGGAACCAAGCGTTGGAATTGTATCGTATAGGGATGACAAGTCTTTTGTAATGGCAGACATTCCGGGAATAATTGAGGGAGCCAGCGAAGGAAAGGGATTGGGTCACAGATTCTTAAGACATATAGAGAGAAACTCTGTCCTGCTTTTCTTAGTTGCTGCTGATGCAAAGGATATAGCAGCGGAGTACAAGATTCTGCTCAACGAATTAAAGAAGTTCAATCCGGAGCTTTTGGACAAAGACAGGATATTGGCCATATCCAAAAGCGATATGTTGGATGAGGAGCTTATAAAGGAGATAAAGCCGCACCTTCCAAGGAAGGTTCCTTATATATTTATCTCATCCGTTACCGGAGAAAATATCCCGCAGCTGAAGGATATGCTTTGGAAAGCGCTTAACAAGCCGGAGGAGAGGAGGATAATTCTACCGTCACAGAGTGAATAGACTACAAGATTATGTTGGAACAGCTTATAGAATGGGATAAAGAGTTGATGCTTGCAATCAATCATGCCAATACCCCTTTTTGGGATATTGTGATGCAGGTTGCATCATATAAATACTCCATAGTGCCAATATCTGTTCTCATCCTCTTTCTGCTGTTCTATAAACAGAATGTAAAGAGAGCTATTTTGTTTGTAGCAGCCATTGTTGTAACGTTTGCCATCTGTGATTCGGGCTCTACCATTCTTTTTAAATATACAATTGGAAGATTAAGACCATGCCACGACCCCACTATAATGGATATGGTTAGGATGTTGGAGTACCGGGGTGGGCAATTTGGTTTTATATCGTCTCACGCAGCCAATCTTTTTGGCCTTGCCGTAATCTCCGCTTTTGCAATAAGGCGCAGATGGTACAGTTTCTTTATCTTTGGTTGGGCGGCTTTGGTAGCATACAGCAGGGTTTATGTTGGAAAACATTTCCCCGGTGATGTAATATGCGGAGCTGTTTTTGGAGCTGTTGTTGGCATGCTTATAATTTATATTACAGGTTTTATACAATCAAAACTCAAACAAAAAGGGCAATTATAGATCTACTAAACATTAAACATAAACATACACTACATGTTATATATTTTTGACACCTGCACAGATCCGTACTGGAACCTTGCTGCCGAGGAGTACCTTCTTAAAGAGCATACGGAACCTATCTTTAGAATATGGAGAAACGACAATGCCATAATTGTAGGTCATTATCAGAATACAATTGCAGAGATAGATGTGGATGTTGTAAAAAAGAACAACATTAAAGTGGTAAGGCGCATAACAGGAGGTGGTGCCGTATTCCACGATTTGGGAAATGTTAATTTTACATTCATTGAACGGAAAAATCCGAATGAAGATGCATCTGCAATGTTTAGAAGGTTTACAAAGCCTGTTTTAGAGGCTATAAATTCGCTTGGAGTAAAGGCTTATTTGGAGGGGAGAAATGATCTTCTCATAGATGGTTGCAAGTTCTCGGGCAATGCCGTCTGCATATACAAAGACCGTGTATTGCAGCATGGGACAATGCTTTTCTCATCTTGCATGAGCGATCTTGCCGCCGCGCTCAAGGCTCGCCCCGAAAAGTTCCAGGGGAAAGCCGTACAGTCTACAAGAAAACGTGTAACAAACATATCTGAGCATCTGCCACTACAGAATAAAGGTATGTCTGCAACAGATTTCCAGCAATATATCCTTAATTTTATAATGGAGAGATACGGCGGGCAAATTTATGAATATACACCAACGGATATTAAGGCAATAGATAAGCTTTGTGCAGACAAGTATTCGCAGGAGTCATGGAACTTTGGCAGCTCCCCAAACTACTCGTTCAGCAACGTAAAGAAATTGAGCGGAGGCATAGTGGAATTCTATTTTGATGTGGAGGGCGGTCTTATAAAGAACTTTAAAGTATTTGGTGACTACTTTTTTACCAAGCCAACAGAGGAGTTTGTTGCATTATTTGAGGGGACACCTCACAATTACAACATCATTGAGGAGAGGGTGCAAAATTTAGACAGTGAGCTTAAAAAAGATACACCTCTTGGTATTGGGGCCTATTTTAACGGGATTGATATACATGAAATAGTAAGTATGTTCTTTAAATGAAAAAGCTGCCTGCATGGCAGCTTTTTCATTTATTCCATCTCCTCATCTTCATCATCAATATCGTCAATATCATCTTCAAATACCCCCTCTTTCACCTTTTCCTTGCTCTTCTCCTTTCCTTTCACCTTTCCCAACTGCAGTTTAAGGACATCTACACAATCTACGATTGCATCTTCAAAGGTGGAGGCATCGCGTTCAATACGCACCTCCCCATTAGAGGTTTTGATTACGATTTTAGCGGCTTTTTTGTCGGGAAACAAAGTCATAATAACCTCTGCTTCCAAGATACCATCATAGAATTTTCCTAATTTTCCAACTTTTTTGTCTACAAACTCCAACAACTTAGGTCTGGCGTTAAATTTAACTGACTGAACTCTGATATCCATACTAACCTCCTTTTTTTGCTCGTGGATGAGCGGTTATATAAATTTTTTTAAGCTTTTCAAACGAGTTATGGGTGTAAACCTGTGTCGTTGCCAATGAGGCATGCCCAAGTACATTCTTTATACTGTTTATGTCTGCACCATCGTTAAGCAGTGCTGTGGCAATGGTGTGCCTCAAGACATGTGGAGTTTTAGCCCCATGTAACTCATTAAAACCTTTCAATTCTTTTTTAACTACATTATTAACAAACTGCAAATAAAGCGGTTCGCCTCTGTTTGTAAGAAAGAAAGCATTGCTCCAAGCATCCGGCCAACGCTCTGCTCTCATCTGTAAATATACTAAAATTTTCTCATATAGATACGAAACTATAGGAATTTCTCTCATTTTATCTCCTTTTCCTATAATTCTGAATAACTCCCTGCTATTGTCAAAATTTTCTATCTTAAGCGAAACCAACTCTGCCCTCCTCATCCCGGTAGCATACAGCATTAGTACAATAAGTGCATCTCTTTCCCTTTTATACACCTCATCTATAGTCTCTTCCTTGCCATCCTCACTTAATTCCTGCGGAAGAAAATCTGCCGCCAAGCAGTCTGCCACCCTGTTAATTGCATCCTCCTCAAAAAACCTTGGAAGTCTCTTTTCGACCTTGGGGCGTTTTATAGTTATAACAGGATTGTCATATAAAACATTATTGCCTACAAGATATTTACAGAAACTGCTTAGTGCACTAAGATGAAGATTTATGCTTCTTGGAGTAAGCTCCTCCTCTGAGAGAGAAACGATATGATTTCTTACATTGTTTTTGGTAAAAACCTCTTTGGCATCTGCGCCCATATTATCTGCGGCAGTCGAACTGTAAAAACGCTCAATGGCATCTCTATAAAGCTCTACTGTACGACAGGAATATCGCTTCTCAACTGCTATATAGTTCAAGAAGCTGTTCATCAAGCTATTTAAAATGTCATCGTTCATACCACTAAAGTAATAAAAAAAACTCAATACAAAATGAATTTTATCTACATACTCGTCTATAGTATATGGATTTTTCTATCTGTATTACAAAAATGTTTTACTCCATTTAAAAATTTCATAAATATTGTGCAATTGTGAGCTAAATTTATATAAATTTGTCGTTTTCGGCAACAGAAGCTATGTATAGAAGTTTATTCAAACGCTTTTTTGACATTGTCTTTTCTATGTTTGGGCTTATTGTAGCAAGTCCGGTGCTTTTGCTTGTTACAATATGGTTAACCTTTGCCAATAAAGGGGCCGGCGTTTTTTTCACTCAAGAGCGGCCCGGAAAAGATACCAAAGTCTTTAAACTCATAAAGTTTAAGACAATGACAAATGAGAGGGACGAAAATGGAAATCTGCTGCCGGATAGAGAGAGGATCACCAATATTGGCGCATTCCTGCGTTCAACCTCTATGGACGAATTGCCCCAGTTATTGAACATAATCAAGGGCGATATGTCTTTTATAGGGCCAAGACCTCTGCTTGTACAGTACCTGCCGCTTTACAATAAAGAACAGGCAAGAAGGCATGAGGTAAGACCGGGAATGTCCGGTTGGGCTCAATGTCATGGGAGAAATTCAATCTCATGGACTGAAAAATTTAGGTACGATGTCTGGTATGTTGACAATATATCTTTAAAGACAGATCTTATTGTAATATATCTGACTATTAAAAAAGTTTTGAACAGAGAGGGTATTAACTCGCCCGATAATACAACAATGGAGTATTTTAACGGACATAATTAAATTCATTAGAATTATGTATTTATTTGGAGCAAGCGGACATGGCAAGGTAATTAAGGAAATTATTGAAGCAGGTGGCCAAGAGGTGGATGCGTTCGTGGATGATAACCCAAATATTAACGAGCTATGCGGTAAAAAGGTTTTACATACAAGAATGGGCGTATCACCTATTATTATAAGCATAGGTGTTAACAAAAATCGAAAGATGATAGCAGAGCAATTGTTGGCTTATAATCCGAATATCAAATTCGGTATTGCAATTCATCCTTCTGCCGTAGTTTCTCCATCTGCAAAGATTGGAGAAGGAACGGTGATAATGGCCGGAGCTGTTGTATGCGCCGGTGCAGTGATAGGCAGGCATTGTATAATCAATACTGGTGCAAGTATAGATCATGAGTGCGTATTGGGCGATTACTGCCATATGGCTCCACATGCTACACTTAGCGGACAAGTTCATTTGGGTGAAGGTGTAATAATGGGTGTAAGCTCTTGTGCAATTAATTGTACAAATATAGGCAGTTGGGCCACTATTGGTGCCGGCGCCGCAGTAGTAAAGCCCATTCCGGCAAACTGTACCGCTGTTGGTGTTCCTGCAAAACCTATTAAGTTTAACAAATGATTTTCATAGAATAGATGGAAAGAAAACGAATCTACTTGTGCCTTGCACATTTGTGTGGAGAGGAACAAAAATATATTCAGGAGGCGATAGATACCAATTGGGTTGTTCCTCTTGGGCCAAATGTAGATGCCTTTGAAGAGCAGTTGAAACAGTATATTGGAGAAGGCAAGGAGATTGTAGCCCTGTCATCTGGAACTGCCGCATTACATCTTGCCTTGATTGAACTGGGAGTTGGATGTGGAGATGAGGTAATTGTGCAGAGTTTTACCTTCTGTGCATCGGCCAATCCTGTTAAATATCTTGGTGCAACACCTATATTTGTTGATTCCGAATCTGACAGCTGGAACATGGATCCACAGCTGTTGGATAAGGCCATAAATGACAGAATTGCAAAAACAGGCAAAAAGCCAAAGGCTATAATCCCTGTATCCCTTTATGGCATGCCGCCAAAAATGGATGAGATAATGGAGATAGCGAATCGTTATGAAATTCCGGTAATTGAAGATTCTGCAGAGGGACTTGGTTCTCTCTTCAACGGAAAACCGTGCGGGACATTCGGCAAGTTTGGTGTGCTCTCCTTTAACGGGAACAAAATGATTACCACTTCCGGCGGAGGGGCTTTAATCTGCGCTGATGCAGAGACAAAACAGCGTATAATATGGTACGCTACCCAAGCTAGGGAGGCATATCCGTTCTACCAGCATAAAGCCATAGGATTCAATTACAGGATGTCTAATATCTGCGCCGGCATAGGACGCGGACAGATGACAATTCTTAACAGTCATATTGAACACCATAGAAAACTCAACAGACTATACAGAGAACTTTTGTCAAATATAGATGGTATAACTTTACATGAGAATCCGTCCGCAAACTTTAACAGCAATTTTTGGTTAATTGCCGCCATTCTTGACCCATCTCTAAAGATTACAGGAATGGAGGAGGCACCTTCATACAATACAGGGTGCGAACCACATTGCAATGTTGAAGCCTTGCGCCTGCTTTTGGATAAAGCCGGTGTTGAGACACGTTCTTTATGGAAGCCTATGCACAAGCAGCCTGTATATGCAGATTGCCCTGCATATATAGACGGGGTAAGCGAAGGGCTTTTTAAGAGAGGGTTATGTCTGCCAAGCGGGCCTTGTGTATCTGAGGAGGATGTGAGATATATTGTAAATTGCATTGAATCTGCAATTATAAGGTAAAGCTCATTGCAGCAATACAGACTCAATCGGTTAAGCAATCCAAACTGATAATGCCAAAAAAGAAGAGGAGGATGACCAACTTTACATAGGTCATCCTCTTCTTGTATCTATACAACAATCTTTGTTTTCCTTCAAATAAAGATGATATAATGAGTTATTCCTCGCTTAATTGAAGAGCTTTAACATAGATAGCCTTATTAATCTCCTCACGTCTCCTTACAGATTTCTTAACGAATGTCTTTCTGTTTCTAAGCTCGCGAACAGTACCTGTCTTTTCAAATTTACGTTTGAATTTCTTTAGGGCTCTCTCAATGTTTTCACCCTCTTTAATTGGAACTATAATCATTATTTTACCACCTCCTTTTTATTTCGGACTGCAAAGGTATTACTTTTTACCAATATAACAAATTTTCTTCCCGACAATTTATCGGGGGCAGAGTCAAAAAGCAAGTGCAACATTACAATAAAAATTTAAAAAACTCATCCTTAGGAGTAGAGAAATTTAATTT
>UQWT01000048.1 GCA_900544815.1 uncultured Bacteroidales bacterium
GCCGGATAAAATATCATCTGTTTTAGTTTCGGGAGGCATCATCAGCTGCGGCATGCTTAAATCCGTAGCATTCCCCTCAAAGTAAGAACGGGCTTCCTCAACTGCCGAATTGAGGCAACGTTTGTCTCCGTCAAACCATTCATGAGAACAGGAGTGGAACGCAAGGATTGCCATAAGGTAAAGAATGTGTAAGAGTCCGTTTTTCATAAAAATGTTTTTTAAATAAATGATATGGGACACTGTGCCGAAATGGGACAACGGATACTACCGGCACTTTCTAAGGATGCTATCGCAAAGTTAAATATTATTATTACAAAAGCAAATATGATATGGATATTGTGGCTATTCAAACAATTTATATGTAATTAATATTGATAGTTTGAACCCGAACATGAAAATCTTTGAAATTAATTCGTCCAAATTGATATATCAAAGATTTTCATTGTGAGAGAGAACGATAGCGAACGGCTATCAGACTCTCACAAATTTTTAATTATTTTTTAAATTAAAAATTTTGATAGTATGAAAAATCTGTTTACATTTGCAGTCCCAAAGCGGAAGAAAGCCGCGAAGGGAGAGAATTGGTGCGGTAGTTCAGCCTGGTTAGAATACCTGCCTGTCACGCAGGGGGTCGCGGGTTCGAGTCCCGTCCGCACCGCAGAAGAGGATGTTCCAAATATGATTGGTCGTCCTCTTTTCTTTTAGGTGCCATTATTAAATATCACCAATAATGGTGATTATTCCCGTAAAAAATACCTAATTCTTGGAATTGCAGCAGCTAAAGTTACCCCATACCTTTGCATTGCAATTAGGAATTAAATGGCATACGTAGTTACAACATACTCTCAACAATTTTTTCGGCCATTGATTGAGATATATTCGTTAAACTAAAAGTTGTATATGTATTCATAAATCTCTTATTGTTGTTTTATTATTGTTTTTCGATTCAAGCTTTAAGCACAGCGCAAAAAAACCTTACTCAAACACACGGTAAGGTTTTTTGCTGTTTATTCACAAAAGTTCACAGTATACAAACGGTTGTTGATAACTTATTAACTAAAAAACGGCAAATTGTTAATAACTATATTAAACTCCTTATACACATGGATTTATGTTGTTGATAAACTGTTAATAAACTATTAATAAGTATGTTCACTAACATGCAGATTTTTCCTTGCTATGTAATAAGCTTTGGCTTTGGCCTTAGCTTTGGCTAATTTAATTTTGAAAGCCAACGCCAATGCAGTATTAGTTTATTGTTTATGGTTAAAAGTTTAAAGAAATTTTTTTTCATCTTTATGCTATAAACTATACACTTTCAACTATTAGCTATATTTGGCATTTGCTTTAGCTCTCTCTACCCTCTCTACTTAAAAACGCCGGCGCTAACGATAAGACCAACGCCAACGCCTTTATAATTATTTTTGAAAAAATGAAAAATGGACATTGCCGTACTTGCGCTCTTTGACAAATAGCGGATGCTGTTCAAAATTGTTTGCTGCAGAATGTTCAAGGATAAAGAGCCCTCCATCTTCCAATATGTCTGCATCCAGTACCTTATTAGGAATGGTGTCAAATCCGTCTAAAGCGTATGGAGGATCTGCAAATATGAGATTGAATTTTTTTGTGCAGATTTCAAGAAAATCAAATACATTATGCTTTACAACACGCATACTTCTTATCCCAAGAGACCTTGCTGTCTGTGAAATGAACCTTGCATTTGACGGATTCATCTCAACTGATACAATTTCACGTGCCCCTCTCGATGCAAATTCTGCGCTTATGCTTCCTGTTCCTGAGAATAGATCCAAAAGGACGGTATCCTCAAAATTTACCTGATTGTTTAGTATGTTAAAGAGTCCCTCCTTAGCGAAATCTGTGGTGGGACGAGCTGCATAACCGGCAGGCGGCATTATTGTTTTACCCTTAAGTGTTCCTCCAATTATTCTCATAATGCACTAACGTATACTTATTATATTGCAATCAGGCTCATAGACCTCAATTGTATTGAAATAGTTATTTAGTAGCTCCATTTTATGACTGTCTATTGTATTGTACAGCCTTATATGTGTTAAGGCAGGGTTTAGCTGCAACTCTTTAAGCGCAAGAAACAGATAGTAGAGAGCACTGTTAAAATCTCCTGTATTATACGTATTTATTAGTTTCAAATCATTCCCTACTGCTGCCGCTATGTGTGTGATTTTATGGCGTCTGTCTATGCTCATTATAACCTTGTTATGGCTTTTCATCTCCATAAGTCTGTTATAGAAATACAGGGAAAGCGGATAAATATTCCTGTCGCTCTGCTGCCATGAATCAAATATCTCCGGATAAGCATAAACCATAAACGCTGCCGTCCCCTCTAACTTTACAGATTTAGCAACCATTCCTCCCTCTAAATTAAACAGATTTTGGAGATAGCTGCTTTTTACCTGCGGTGAGAACAACGATTCCGGCACAAGTGTAAAGTATGATGTTGAAAAGTAATAATCCATACCTCAAAAGTATATATTTTTTTTCTTCCCGACAAACCAAAAAAGTTACCACAAAGGGTAGTTGCAATAAAAACGAAAAGGGATGACCGCGGCCATCCCTCTCTTATTATATCTGTTTAGGAGTGAGTGTTGTTATTACTCCCAGTTACCCGCATTGTTATTAGGTGTTTCAACATTACCTACTCTAAGACCAGGGTACTGTCCCAATTTCTCTCTCTCTGCGTTAAGGTTAATGATAAGCTGTCTGTCCAAACCTTTAAGCAATGAGTTGAAAGGCATACAAGCCTCAAACAAAGGAACATTTACGCCAGATACAGATTTAACTGCAGACTGCATAATAACCTTTTCTCCACCTGAGAATGGAATTATTCCAATAGAGTCAATAGAGAAACCTGCTCTTTTCAACAAGGTATCCTTAACGTTAATCTTAATACTGTCTCTTCTTACAAGTTTCTGTGCTACAGCTAAAGAGTCATCCATAGATCCAATCTGCTTAACAATGGTAATGAAGTCATTGTTGTAGAAGTTCTTAAGTGAATCGATGCTGTTGGTAAATCTTCCATATTTACCTTTGAAAGCAACCTGAAGTGTACGAATGTCTTTAAGTCTTTGAATACCAACTGCCTCTCTGGCTGTTTTGTCGTCTTTGAACTTCACTGGTTCCGCGATGCTTGCAACAACTAAGTAAACAAGTGCAATTATAATCAGCGGAAAAACTACGTAGGTTAATATTTTTTTCATTTGATTAAATGTGATTATTTTTCTTTGCTACAAAAGTAAAAAATATATTTAAACCCCGCAATATATTTTTAATTTTGCAGGGTAAAAATTAAAAATGGGCAGGGATTCAGCTATGCAAGAATATAGAGATTTACAAGAAATTTTGTTGAGTGATAAGAACTTGTTGTTTGTGGGCCACACAAACCCGGATGGAGACTGTATTGGTTCCTTAACAGGGTTGTTTCATTTTATTACAGACAAAACCGGCCATACAGACAATATAAATATGGTTGTCCCCAATGATTATCCATATTTTTTGAATTTCTTGGATGAAAATAGGCGCGTTATGACGTATGATAAGTATGAGGAGGAGGTAAACAGATTGGTGGATAATGCAGATGTAGTTGTGTGTATGGATTTCAATATGTTTAAAAGAGTAGAGAAATTAGGTGAAAGGATTTCCGCCTGTAAGGCTAAGAAGATTCTTATAGATCATCATCCGTTTCCCGACAAATCTCAATTTGATATAGCGGTTTCAAGACCAGAATTTTCGTCAACTTGCGAAGTTGTCTATTCGCTTATCAAAGGTTGGCATAACAGGAAGAATCAACCTCCTGTCCCTTTGTCAGCTGCCGTATCCCTTTATACGGGACTTGTTACAGACACCAATAATTTTGCAAATTCTGTTCTGCCCTCAACTTTTATTATGGCGGGAGAGCTTATGCAGGCCGGAGTTGACAAAGAGCGGGTACAATCCATGATTTACGGTGGTTTTCACGAAGGCAGAATGAGGCTTATGGGATATATGCTGCATGAAAATATGAAGATATTCCCTAATCTTAAAGCTGCTATAATGATCTTGAACAAGAGGACAAAAGACAGATATAAATTTCAGGATGGAGATTCGGAAGGGTTTGTGAACCTTGCATTGGGTATAAAAGATATTGCTATAAGCGGGTTTTTTACGGAGGCAGATGGATTTATAAAGGTATCATTACGGTCAAAAGAGGGTTATACTGTAAACGATTTGGCAAAAGAGTATTTTAATGGTGGAGGTCATGCAAGGGCAGCCGGCGGAAGAATATATATACCTGTAGATGAGGTTGAAAGTTATTTTATTGAGGCTTTAGAGAAATTTGAACAAAAGGCATAGCTTTTGCTATGGGCAATGTTGCCTGTAAAACAGATGATTGTTATATGGCTGAATATTATTATAAAAAAGTACTACTCATATTCTTAGGTGTTGTCCTGCTGTTTGTTTCAGGTTCTTGTCAGAAACAGGAGCGTGAGAATAATATAGCAAAACAGGAGGCGCAGATAGATACATATGTTGAAAGTCAGACGAAGGATAGTGTCGTTTTTAACAACGGCGTTTACAGGATTATAAAGAGATTTGGGAATGGTGCAGAGTTGGAAAAAGGGGATTCTGTCTATTTCTACTACGCTATATACAAGTTTAGCTCCGGAAAGGGGGAGCTGTACGTCACCAATCAGGATTCTGTTGCAAAGGCAAATAATTTTTGTGTTACATCTGAGCCTAAATCTGCTGTACTAAACCGCAAGAATTTTATTCCGGGGCTTTTTTATGGAATGGACGGTATGCAGCAAGGGGAGTACAGTAATTTAGTTTTCTCTTCCAGAAACGGATACGGTAATGACGTGGTATATAACATAGGTAAGAATGTGCCTCTGTTTGTTGAGGTTTGGATAGAAAAAATTGTAAAAAACTAAGGTGTTAAACATAAATTTTATAAATTAGGTTAAACTAAGTATCTTTGTTCATTATGAAAATTAGATTATTCAGGTTTATTTGTATGGCAGGCCTCGCAATGTTGGCTGTTTCTTGTGCGGAGGACAAGGATGAAAGTTCGGATTCTATACAGAAAAGGATATTGGACGCATACGTAAATATACATTATCCGCAAGGTCTTACAACTACCGAGAAAGGAACCAAGATAATAAGTATGGATGAAGGGACCGGTAGCTATATAAAAAAGTACAATGGCGTCTATCTTTACACGACGACCATGGATCTCGAAGGCAATTATATCTCTTCAAACAGAGAGGAGGTGGCAAGACAGCTTGGTACCTATTCAAAAAGCACACACTATGGTCCTAAATTAAGTATTCTTGGTGTTGGTTCTGTAATACTCGGTTTGGAAGAGTTGCTCTACAATATGAGGACCGATGGAAAGGTAGAGGCCATTATTCCGCCTTGGGCATCTAATTATGAATATGCAAAGAAGTCTTTTGCCAATTCTACAAACCTCATATATAAGGTTGAGGTTAAACAGGTTGTTACAGATATAACGGCATATCAGAGAAGCAGACTAAACAAGTTTTCTGCTACATATTACGATGGTATTGATACTACCGCTGCCGGATTTTATTTTAAAACAGTAGATGCATCGCTAAAAAATGACACTATTGCAAGAAATGCATCTTTGAAGGTGAGGTATGTTGGCAAGTTGTTAGACGGTTTTGTTTTTGATACCAATATAAGGGATAGCGCAAAGGCTTATGGCATATATAATTCATCTAAGAGCTATGATGCTCTAAGTATAACATATAATGATGATTACTCTACGATAAAGGAGAAAAGCAGTGTTGTAAGCGGTTTTGCAAAGGCTGTGTCTCTTATGAAGAGATATGGAGAGAGGGCTGTAACTTTCTTTAACTCAGATTGGGGATATAAGGCATCCGGTTCTGGAGATAATATAGGTGCGTATGAGCCGCTGTTCTTCTATCTGTACATAGAGCCAAATGACAAAAAATAGCTCAACGAAAGCCGATTTTGTTGGCTTTAATGGAGATGGTAAAAGTTGAATAAAAAATGCAAGTACAAGGCTTTAGAATCATTAAACACCGGAGCGTACTTTAGTATGTGTGGATTTTAATGATGAGCGTAACGAAGTAATTGCTTTTTTATTCAGCTTTTAGATTTTTTATCCAGCAGCGGCGCCTCATGAAAGGGGTATAATCATAACTCTCCCACACCTTAATAGCCGCATGATTGGTATCTAACTGAGGATTGGTTATCCCGTATTTTATCTTGTATTTCTGAAAGTTGTCTGCCAAATGGGTATGGAATATTGCAGAAAGGCCTTTTGATGCCCATGCAGGGTTTGAGCCTACCATCATAAGGTCTATTGTATCGTACTTCTGATATCCTCTGAGTATGTGATACCATCCGAACGGAAAAAGTTTGCCTTTTGCTTTTTGAAATGCAGGTGAGAGGGATGGAAGGCAAAAACCGAATGCTGCAATGTCGTTGTCGGGAGCCATAACCATACAGGTAAGCTCTGGCTTAAGCAACTTAAAGTAAAGGTCTCCTGTATGCTCTATCTCTTTGTCTGTTAATGGTATAAAGTTATGCACAGACTTAAAGCATTCGTTGTATATTCTAAAGAATTTGGCTGTAAGGTCTTTTCTTTGCTCTTTTGTAAGGTGTTTTATATCCAAAAGTCGCAGGTTGTAGCGTTGCATGAGAATATCGGACATTCTTCTTAATTTGTCGGGAACTCCCTGCATTGCATTCAACTTGTATTGAACCCAGTCTGCCTCCTTTTCAAATCCGAGCTTGTTCATATAATCTACGTAGTAAGGGAAGTTATAGAGACAGTTTGTAGGGGGGAGGTTCTCATACCCTTCTACAAGCATTCCTTGGCGTCCGAGTGTGTTGTATGCCAACGGGCCGTGTATCTCTGTCATTCCCCTCTCTCGTCCCCATGCCATTGCGGTATCCAACAGTGCTTTTGCAACTTCAAAATCCTCTATAAAGTCAAACCATCCGAATCTTATCCTCTTAAGGTTGTAGAACTCGTTGTATCTTGGGTTTATAATGCCTTGGATGCGGCCCACAGCCTTTCCGTCTTTCCAGGCCAACCATAGTTTGCGCTCGCAATATTCAATTGCAGGATCTGACTTGAGTGTAACCTTCTGGTCTATATTCAGCGAAGGTACATAGTTGGGTACATTCTTGTACAACCTGTTTTGAAATGTGTAAAATATCCTGAACTCCTTTTTTGTGGATACCTCTTTAACCTCTATCTGCATTCCTTAAATTGTATTTAAGCAATCTGTATATGGCTTGCAACTCTTGGCCAAAAGCCTTTTGGATTGCTGAAAAACGTACAAAATTAATAAAAATCTCCCTACAGAGAAAGTATACTTGTTATTGCAACCTGTGCGCAGACAATACCGAATGATGCTGGCAGGTAGGATATGGTGCCAACCTGGCTCTTTTTATTCCTCTCCTCCATTGGGATAATGGCGTTCCTGTCTGGCAATTCCTCCGAGAATACTACTTTAAATCCTTTGCTTATACCCTCTTTGCGGAGTTTTTTCCGTAGTATGTATGCCAACGGACAGTTGAAGGATTTGCTGAGGTCTGCTATCTTTATTGCGGTTGCATCAAACTTTGCTCCGGCCCCCATGGATGAGACATGTTTTATTTTATTGCGTACACAGAATTTTATAAGCTCTATCTTTGGGGTGAGTGTGTCTATGGCGTCTATGAGGAAGTCTGTCTTGCCTACGTGCTCTCCAAGGATATTGTCTATGTTGCCTTCATCTATATATTGTGTTATTACAGTAAGATTAAGGTTTGGGTTGATATCCTTTAACCGTTCTGCCATCACTTCTGTTTTGAGTTTTCCTATTGTGCTGTCCAACGCTACAAGCTGCCTGTTTTTGTTGGTAATGTTTACTGTGTCGGAATCCAGAATAATCATTGTCCCAACCCCTGCACGGCAGACCATCTCGGCGGCAAATGCTCCAACCCCGCCTAACCCTATTACCGCAACAGTTGCATTCTGCAGTTTTGCTATCCTCTCTTCTCCTAATAATATGTTGGTTCTCTCTTTCCAAGGCTCCATATCTACTCCCTCTCCATTGCTTTTGCCTCGTTCCAGTATCTGTCCATCTCCTCTAAACTCATCTGCTTTAGATCTAATCCTTTACGTATTGTCTGTTGCTCAAGGTAGGTGAATCTTCTTTTGAATTTTGCACAGGTAGATTCTAATGCGGTATCGGGGTTCAGATGATATAGGCGTGCTGCGTTTATAATTGAGAAGATAAGGTCTCCAAGTTCATTCTCTGCATGTTTCTTGTCTTTGACCTTCTCCTCTTCGTTTTCTGCTTTGCCAAGTTTGTACATCTCCTCTTTAAATTCTCCTAACTCCTCTGCTACTTTGTCCCAGACCTG
Source organism: uncultured Bacteroidales bacterium (assembly GCA_900544815.1). Lineage (GTDB taxonomy): Bacteria > Bacteroidota > Bacteroidia > Bacteroidales > UBA932 > Egerieousia. The sequence continues at coordinate 8,422 of UQWT01000048.1, forward strand.
CTCCTTTTCTGTCCAGTCAAAACCTACGGCGCGTGCTTTGTCCTGCATCCTGTATGCTTTTATCATAGACGGCATAGCATCCGGGACGCCGCTCAGGATGGTTTTGTTTCCGTCTTTCTCTTTTGTCTTAAGTTGCTCCCAATTGGCTATAACCTCTCCTGCATCCTTTACCTTTGTGTCTGAGAAGACGTGGGGATGTCTGTATATTAGTTTGTTGCTTAACTCTTCAATTACATCTACTATGCTAAAGCGGCCCTGCTCCTCTCCAATCTTGGCATAGAAAATTATATGTAAAAGTATGTCTCCAAGCTCTTTGGAAATGTTGTGGTAGTCGTTCTTTGTTATGGCGTCGCTCAATTCAAATGTTTCTTCTATGGTAAGCGGACGCAGTGATTCTATTGTCTGTTTTCTGTCCCAAGGGCATTTCTCCCTAAGTTCATCCATAATGTCCAAAATCTTTTCAAATGCTTTTAATTGGGCTGCTCTTCTCTCTGTCATAGTATATTATAGTTTTTTTTATGTTACTTAAAAACAATATTTATTTCTGTTCGTATGTCAACCCCTTCTGCCTGTGCAAAGTTCCCTCTGTTTATTGCCAATTCCAAATATCCTGCTGAGTTGAACAGGGCAAGGTGCTCCCCCCGGCCTACATTGTCGTAGTTTCTTACTATGTCGTTAATCTTTAGATATGGGCCGGGAATACAGATCTCCATATTTATGTTTTCTCCATATTTTTCTGCCGCAGCTGTCATTGTCTTCATGAACATCTTGGCTGTTATGTTGGTTATGGCGTTTCCAAATGAGTCTATAAATACAATCTTTCCTGTTATGGAGTTGTCTGTTATTGCCGGCATCTCCTTTACAAATCGTTGCAGTGGTGCATCTTCCAATTTGTCGAACAGGCCTTTGGAAATGACTTTTACTGCTTCGGCCGCGTAATAGGGAAAGGTAAAGGTGGAGTATTTGTCGGGAAGCGGCATATTCTTAATTATAAAGTCATTACTGTCAAATATGAGCGAGAAACGACCGTCGTCTATCCCAAGAAAGTAGTGCCCCTTATAGTATACCAATGTCATAGTGTTATTTTTGTACGGCTCCGAGACCACGCCCAATAGGTGCAATGTCTCTTTTGGGAATGCGTTGTAGGTGCTCTTTACAATGAAACACATGGTGTAGATGTCAAAGGGTGGTACCGTAGAGCTTAGTTCTACCAAATTTACCAACGGAGCACCCTGCTCTGAGACAAGAGCACCGAGTCTGCCTTTCAGTATAGGCAGATAATGGCTGTTGCCCCAGTCTGATATGATGGTTACTGTCTGCATTGCTCCGGTTGGACTTTTTGTTATGACTTATGGGTTACAAAGATAGGCTAATTAGGTTTGTGTTTGTATAATATTTTGTACATTTGTTGGTTATTTGACTATACATTTATTTAAACAACTATAATAATGCACACAAATATTAACTTTATCAGCCCTGATGAGGCTGTTAAATATGTTAAGAGTGGAGATCATATCCACTTTAGTAGCGTTGCCAGTGCTCCAAAGGTGCTTATAGATGCACTTTGCAGAAGGGGTGAAAGCGGTGAGCTTAAAGATGTTAGAATTCATCATCTTCATACTGAGGGTGCTGCTCCTTACTGTGATCCAAAATTTGAGGGGGTATTCTTCCATCAGGCTTTCTTTGTAGGTGGCAATGTACGTAAAGCTGTTCAGGCCGGTTACGCAGATTACATTCCAATTTTCCTTAGCGAGACTCAGAAACTTTACAGAAGCGGTGCACTTCCTTGCGATGTTGCAATGATTCAGGTTTCTACTCCCGACAAACATGGTTATGTTTCTCTTGGTACCTCTGTTGATGCTACTTTGGCTGCTATTGAGTGCGCACGTGAAGTTATTGCTGTTGTAAACAAGAATGTTCCTCGTTCTTTTGGCGATGCCATGATCCCTGTTAGCATGATAGACCATTTTGTTGAGTATGATAGCGTTCTTGAGCCTGCTCATTTCTCTGAGCCTTCGGAGATTGAGACTGCCATAGGAAAGCATTGTGCGGCTCTCATTGAGGATGGTGCTACTCTTCAGATGGGTATTGGTGCTATTCCTAATGCTGTTCTTGCACAGCTTGGCAATCATAAGAATCTAGGTATTCATACAGAGATGTTTGCAGATGGTGTCCTTCCTCTTGTTGAGAAGGGTGTTATTAACGGTGCAAACAAGAAATTGGACAAGGGCAAGATTGTTTCTACATTCTTGATGGGGTCTCAGCAGGTTTATGACTTTATTGATGATAACCCTATGGTTGCAATGATGGATGTTGGATATACCAATGATCCGTATGTTATTGCAAAGAACCCTAAGATGACTGCAATCAACTCTGCTCTTCAGGTGGATTTGACCGGCCAGGTTTGTGCAGATTCTCTTGGTATTAAATTCTATTCCGGTGTTGGCGGACAGATAGACTTTGTTTATGGTGCCTCTCTGTCTGAGGGTGGTAAGGCTATTATTGCTATGCCGTCTATGACAAACAAGGGCGTTAGCAAGATTGCTCCTGTTCTTCAGTCCGGTGCCGGTGTTGTTACTACAAGAAATCATATTCACTGGTTTGTAACAGAGTACGGTGCGGTTGATCTGTATGGCAAGTCTTTGCAGGAGAGAGCAAAACTGCTTATAAGCATTGCTCATCCTGATGCAAGGGAGGAGCTGGATAGGGCTGCTTTTGAGTGCTTTGGTCCTCACTACCACTTTGTAGGATAATCATATTCATTTTTAATTCTTTTCATGAGAAATGGGATGACCGGGTTTGCCGGCATCCCATTTTGTATATTGATCTATGCTAATTCTTCCATTACAAGGAGCGGATAACCCAAGGAGATAAGGTATTGCAGGGTATCCTCCTCTATTATCTTGTCTGTGTGCGGATAGCTGTTGTAGACTATTCCCTCTATCTTTATGCCTCTGCTCATGCAGGCGTCTATGCTTAGAAGTGTGTGGTTTATACTTCCTAATCTTCCCGATGTTACGAGCACTACGGGGTAATTGTTCTCTTTAATGTAGTCTATTGTAAGATAGCCGCCAAGTGGTTTTGTGGGGTCCTCTTTTATTGGAACCATAAGTCCGCCTGCACCCTCTAAAAGGACAATCTCATATTTTGACAACAGCTTGTCTGTGGCATGTTTTATTGTGCCAAGGTCTATCTCTCTTTTGTCTATTTTTGCGGCAAGGTGCGGTGATGCAGGGTATGTGAATACGCAGGGGGCGGTGAGTAGCTCTTTGTCCTCCTGCAGATCTCCCCAACCTGTGAGCTTGCGGTGCATCTCAATATCCTCGGAGTATTTTTCGCAGCCGGTCTGAACCATCTTCTGTGTTATTACGCTGAACCCGCCCTCTTTGTATTTCTTTGCAAGGTATGCGGTTGCGTATGTCTTGCCAATGTTGGTGTCTATTCCGCTCACAAATATGCATCTGTGATGTGCGGGGATGTTTATATTTTCTTTCATTTTTTTATAATATGTTATTCTTATATCATTTTGGTTACTGCAAGTTCAGTACTATAAACTAAATTAAGGCCAACGCCAATACTTTCTTTGCTCATATTTAGAAACAGTTCTTCTCTCCGTGTCAATCAACTGCTAATGCCTTCAATCAGCTTGAAACGGCTGAGTCGTCCCTTTTAGTCTGCTTTGCATCCTAACGGTCCTTCAACAGACGCCGTTTCTATTAAGCTGCTTTCGGCAACCGCTGTTCCGTTGATTGACAAGTCGTTCACAACTGTTTCTAATTACTTTCTTTTCCCTCTCTACTTTCTTTACTTTCTTTACTTTCTTTACTCTCTCTACTCTATAAACAGTAAACTATACACTTTCAACTAAATTAATGCCAACGCCAACGCTAACGCCAACGCTTTCTATAAACTATAAACTCTCAACTATAAACTTAATTAAGGCTAAAGCTTTTTCCTCGCTACAACATAGATAGGGGAGTAGGTCAGCCTGTACCCCTTCCCCTCATCATAAAATCTCTCTCTGTATCCTCTCTCAAACTCTGCCATTCTGCCGCGAGTCCAGATAATCTGCCTCGCTGCATTGTGATTGGATGCATTTACTCCTGTGTGCTTAAGATGTCGTAAAACATCTGTGGGCGATTTGAAGTACAGCTCTTTATGAGAGTGGCTTATGTGTATTATGCTGTACCTTTCTCCAATTACTTTGCGTATCTCCTCCTCTGTGCTGTATGTTACAGGTGTGGTGCTGTTACAGAGGGCATTAATTTCAAACAGATTGTCGGGAAGAAAGGTTGAAAAAGCGATTATCCCATTATTGTTGAGGAGACCTGCACATCTGTTTATGAACTGCAGTGGTTCCCTTATCCACTGAACGGCAGATGATGATGCTATGATATCAAACCTGCTTCCACTCAAAGCAAGCATTTCGGCCAATACGGAGGCGTCGCCCATTGTGTAGCTGAAATTGCCTCTTCCAACCTTAGCCTCCAAAATTGGGGCATACTCTTTACAGATATCGTTTACGAGCAGTGTAGATGGGTTGAGGTTGCTTAGCCGTTTGGTTAGGTTGCCTGTGCCGCACCCTACCTCAAAGATAGACGGGGATGCGGGCAGGGCAACGCATTGCGTAATCAGGTTGAATAGTCGTAAAGAGATATGTTCCTGTACCTTGGCATTGCTGTCGTAGTGTGCAGCTGCTTTGGAAAAACGCCTTTCTACTATATTTATCATTAATTCTTTTTCTTTTTATCTGACCTTTCTAATTAGAGGATGTCCAATATTTTTGTGTGAGTTTTTTAACAACAGCCGGCAAAGAGTTGCGATAGCTTGAATCCATCACTGTAAAAAACATAATGTGGGGCATCTATCTCATCTATTGCAAAAGGTGTGGGCTTTTCTGCCTGCGGGTACTCTTTTTTGAGGTACTCTCTCCAATAGCGAAGCTGGTTTTCGGGCGGAAAGATCCTGTCATTTTTTGCGACTACTGCTTTTGTCCATTTTAAAGTGTTGCAGATCGTAAAACTCTCTTTTAGGGCTATCAACTCCTCCTTTTTATCTTCTGCTGTTCTTTTGGGTTCAACGGATTTAAATTGGCTGTAAACTGTTTTGCTTCCGCACATTCTAAGGTTGAATTTCTCAATTGATTGAGGAAGCGTGTCTATGGTGCCGTTGAAAATGGCTGTTGGAATACCGTACTCATCGCTTATGGGCATTGGTGTTCCGTTTATTGCAATGCAAAGGTTCAACTTGCTGTTTAGCTTTATGTTACCGGTTTTCGTTGAACTGCTTAAATAGCTGTTTAATACGTGGCCTGCAACCCATACCCCCATGCTCCATGCTACAATGTTTATCTCATTGTACTCATTTAGGAGTGAGTCTATGATTGTTGTCTGTATGTTGAGGTTACTGTAGTTGCTTATTATAATTATGTCATATTCTGCCTCTGCTAAATTAAGGAACGGCTGCTCGTCCATTCCCCATCCTGCAAAGAAAAGAATAAGCTTTTTACAGTTTTGCCTGTTTGTGTTGTGTATTGTGTAAAAATTCATTTTCTAATATTTAAAGACATATTTTTATAGTCTGTGGCCTCTATTGTTTAAGAAGGTTAGCCTTTTATTATTCTGTAAGCCAACGCCAAAGCCAACGCTGATTACATGGCGGGGAAAAGCTACATACAGGCGAGTATATTGACTACCGTTCTCAATTCATCTGCATTCATTGCAGCTGTGAGCGACAGCCTTAGCCTGCTGCCGTTTGGCGGTACTGTTGGAGGTCTTATTGCCGGTGCCAATACCCCATTCTTTCCTAACAGGCGTTGCAGCTCAACTGCATGTTCTGCACTCTCTGCCCTGTAAGGGATTATTGGGGTCTCCACGGTTTCGCTTAGTGGGATGCCAAGCGCCGTTTTGAACTGCTTTATAATAGTTTGCAATGCTTCTCTCTCCTGTTGCAAATCCTGCAGATTTGAGAGGAAGAAGCTGCTCCTTGCATAGTTCACTTGAGGCAGTGCAGTGGAAAAGATTAATGTTCGCATCTTGTTTATGAGAAATTCCTTTAAATAACTGTCTGCAATGGCTATTGCGCCAACAGAGGATGCCGCTTTTCCCAATGGTGCCACAATGATATCTATATCGTTTAATACAGAGCACTGTTCGCATAGCCCAAGGCCGCGCTTGCCGTATAATCCAAAGGAATGAGCCTCATCTACATACAAGACAACCTCTTTATTGCCACGCTTTATTTTTACCAACTCCTCTAAAGGTGCGCTATCTCCGTCCATGCTGAAAACTGCCTCTGTTATTATTACAATGTTCTTGTATCCTTGCTGTTTTGCCTCATCTACAAGTTTTTGCAGGTGTGCAGTGTCGTTATGCCTGTATCGTTCAAATTTTTTGCCGCTTAGTTTGAGCCCGTCTATTATGCTTGCATGTGCTAATTTATCTGCAATGAAAATTGTATTGTTTAGTGTCCCGACAGCTCCTATTATGCCTGTGTTGGCGTGGTAGCCGCTGTTGAATGCGAGTGCTCCCAAACTCCTCATTGCAGTTCTATTGTGTGCATTATTTGCCTCATCTTGTGCTGCAAGTGAAAAGAGCTCCTCCGCTTTCTCTTCCAACTCTCTTGCTGCCAAACAGTCACCTGTAAGCAACCTCGAAGACCCACTGCCAAAAAAGACTTTGTCGGGATGCATATTAGTATTCCAAAACTTTTGGTTGTACTCTTTGTTGTCCAAAAGCCCAAGGTAGTCGTTGGAGGCAAGGTTAAGCAATCTTTCTCCGTTTGGACTGTTTATGTACTTGCCATTGTGTTCAATCTTGGTTATATGGCGGTACATGTTGGCACTTCTTAGCTCGTCTAATGTGTTTTGTATATCTTCTTTAAACATATTTGCAGATTTTATTTACGACCTTCAGTGTTTTTCTGCAAAGAGTTCTCAGCTGATTGTCTGTAATCACAAACGGAGGCATAATGTAGACTAATCTGCCAAATGGCCTTAACCATATTCCCTCCTCTACAAGAAGCGGCTGTATTTCAGACAGATTTACAGGTGATTCCATCTCTAAAACTCCTATAGCCCCCTTTACTCTTATATCTTTAATGCTGTTCCTTGAGCTTTTTTGCGTTTTGCCATTTTTGCTGTTTTCGGCAATTGTGTCAGCTGCTTTTCCTAACTCCTCTTTAAGTATTGCTTCAATCTCTTTTACTCTGTGGAAGTCTTTTTCCAATTCATTTATCGCTGCATAGGATGCTGCACAGGCAAGTGGATTTGCCATGAACGTTGGGCCGTGCATAAATGCGTATGGATTGTTAAGCGATATTGAGTGTGCAATCTCTGCCGAACAGATGGTTGCGGAGAGTGTCATGTAGCCTCCGGTAAGAGCCTTTCCAATGCACATTATATCTGGAAGAACAGGCTCATTGTTCTTTGTGTATTTGGCTGTTGCGTATGTTGCAAACAGTTCTCCGGTACGACCGAACCCTGTGGCGATCTCGTCAAAGATTAGGAGAATATCCCATTTGCGGCAGAGGGTGTGCAGTTTAACCAAAAGTTCCGGTGAGTAGAAGCGCATTCCTCCGGCCCCTTGGACAACAGGCTCAATGATGAATGCTGCAATCTTGCCGTGCTCCTTTGCAAACAGCTTCTCTGCCTCCTTGAGCCATTTGTCCTCCTGCTGTGTTTGCTCTTTTATTGCTTTATCCATATTGCCGGATGCTTTTACCGTGAGGCTTAGCTCGGCCTGTTGCGGTGGTGCGGGGAGGAAGTAGTTTACAGGAAGTGCCGGACCGAACAGAGAATGCATCCCTGTAACGGGATCACATACGCTCATGGCGTTCCAGGTATCTCCGTGGTATCCGCTTCTTGCTGTGGCAAACTTGCTTTTTTGTGTAAGACCTCTGCTTGCCTGATACTGTATTGCCATCTTCATTGCTACCTCTACAGATACGCTGCCCGAGTCTGCAAAGAAGATCTCGGAAAGGTTTTGTGAACTGTTTTTGGGTAGCTTTTCCAATATGAGTTGTGCTAATTTTTGTGCGGGTGCATGGGTGAATCCTCCAAACATAACATGGCTCATCTCTTTCAGTTGGGAGGTTATGGCATTGTTGATGTTCTTGTTGTTATAGCCGTGTGCAACCGCCCACCAACTGCTCATTCCATCTATGAGCCTGCGTTTCTTGCCGTTTTGATTTATGGCAATGATTGCCCCTTTTGCACTTTCAACAAAGTAGAGCGGCTGTGTGGAGAGGGATGAGGCGTACGGGTGCCAGATATGCAGCTCGGCATTATTCGTTGGTTTCTGCTCTTTTTGTGTGGCGTTCTCTGCAACTATGTTAATGCTATTGCCTGTTGTAGTGCTGCTGTCCGGTGATTTGCTACCTGCTTCTTTACTGTCTGCCTCCCATTTGTAGCCTGCGGCCTTGAACATTGCAATATCGTTTCTTGCACTGTTGCCAAGTGTTGTGAGCATGTCGCCCATTATGGCAGAGTTAATGCCAATGTAGAGGGCTTTTTCCTGTATTTCTTTGGATATTAGCGCTCTTCCGCCTGCAAACCGTAGGAATGCTGTAGGGTTTATTAATCTAAAGATTGCTATGGTTGTAAGTATCTCATCCTCTGTAAGCGGCTTGGCATCCTGCAGCGGAGTTCCCTTTATGGGGTTTAGAAAATTTATCGGGATGCTCTTTACATTCAAATCTCTTAAAAGCAGGGCTAACTCAATCCTGTCGACCATTGTCTCCCCCATGCCTATTATTCCTCCGCTGCATAGTGAGAGTCCTGCCTTTTCTGCTGCTTTTAGTGTCTTTATCTTCTCCTCTTGCGTGTGTGTTGTGCACAGCTCTCCAAAGTATGATGGCGACGATTCCATATTGCAGTGATAGCGTGTTACGCCTGCTGCTGCAAGTTTGTTCATATCCTCCTC
>UQWT01000049.1 GCA_900544815.1 uncultured Bacteroidales bacterium
AAACCCAGTCAGTGATAGTGTAAACCATATTAGTTAATCCGCTCTAAAAGTGTCAACCAAAATCAGGGAAGGTCAATATGATATTTATGCTCTTGGTTTTTGAATCTGCCCCGTCTTTTGTGAAATTTATAATTTTTGTATTAATGAATAAAAGGTGTATCTTTGCAGACCTTTTCTCGAGAAGATAAGGAAGTTATTAATAATTAATCATTAAAACTCACTACAGTTATGCCTGTAAGAATAAGACTGGCTCGTCATGGTAAAAAGAACTATGCTTATTACCATATAGTTGTAGCCGACAGCAGAGCTCCACGTGATGGACGCTTTATTGAACTTTTGGGATCATACGATCCAAACACTAATCCTGCAAATATCATCATCAACTCAGACAAAGCAATTGAGTGGATGGAGAATGGTGCACAACCATCTGATACTTGCAAAAGAATCCTTTCTGCAAAGGGTGTTCTTCTAAAGAAACATCTTAAAGGTGGCGTTAAGAAGGGCGCTCTGACTCAGGAGCAGGCAGATGCAAAATTTGCTGCTTGGGTTGCTGAGAAAGAGGCTAAGATCAACAATAAGAAAGCTGCTTTGGCTCAGGGTAAGGTAAATGCGCAGAAGAGCGCATTGGAGGCTGAGGCTAAGGTTAATGAGGAGAGAGCTGCTGCGATCGCAAAGAAAAAAGCAGAAGAGGCTGCCGCTAAGGCTGCGGCTGAGGCTGCTGCAAGAGAGGAGGCAGAAGCTGCTGCAAAAGCTGCAGAAGAGGCTGCTGCCGCAAATGAGGCTCCCGCTGCTGAAGCACCTGCAGAAGCATAAATGTGCGCAGGCTATGACAAAGGCAGATATCATAAACCTTGATACGCTTTTTATTGTAGCACGTGTAGCAAAATCTTATCACACAGATGGAGAGGTTGTCATAAAGATAACTTCTCCATTTTTTGATTCTATAAAGAAAAAGGATCCACTATTCATTTTTTTTAACGGCTTGCCTGTCCCGTTTTTTATCACGGAGATTGCAAAAAGAGGTAATAGTGGTGCAATTGTCAGATTATCAACTGTTAGAGATTTTGCCCATTCCGAAGAACTTGTTGGGAAGGATATATATATAGATTCCTTAAGGCTGCCAAAAAAGGCTCAAAGAGAGTTAGCTGCAGAAAATCTACATAAGACAATAGTAGGGTTTAAACTGTTTGACGAGAACAACAACTATGTTGGAGAGATAACGGATTATATAGAGTACCCAAATAATTCATGTATAGAGGTATGTGGCACTTTACTGCCTCTGCATGAGGAACTTATTGTAGATATAGATATTGAAGGTGGTACAATTGGAATGAGGATTCCTGCAGGATTGTTACCGTAAAAGCTATTTCGCAGACCTTTTGGCCTCTGCATCCTTTACGATGGCAACCATAACGGAGTCGTTCATTTTTGTGTAAAACTGTTCGTAGGCGCTGTTGGCGGCATTTATAAGTGATATCCTGTAGAGATTGTATTCCGGCTCATCTCCGTTAAGGTATATGTTCATAACCTTTGTAGGGTATTCGTCTGCGTGCATCTTGTTCTGCCTGTGCCAATGTCTTAGCACATGGTTCTTCTCCTTGAAGGTAGGTAATGAGTCTATTTTTGACTTTATTCTGGCGCATTCCATATTGGTATGCTCAAGCACCATCTTTGAGAGTGTGTCAAACAGTTCAATGGAACTTATCTTGCCACCCTGGCCGTCATCTATCTGTGCATACTCTATCCCTCCCTCTATAGAATCCTTTTTATCGAGGTAATTTGAGTATAATACTCCAACGCAAACAAGAAGGGACGCTACAAACAGGAGTATGACATAGAGCGCCCATCCGGCTCTCCGTGGAACTACAAGAGCATAATAATCGTTGTGTTTTACTATCCTTATTCCTTTCCCTGTAAAATTATCTGTATTGTTGCCTGCTGCATCTGATGTGGCTGTACTGCTGCTGTTATTGTACTGCTGTTCGTTGGCGTTTGGCAGATTGTCCTGTGCTAATGTTATACTGTCTTTAAAGTCATCCCATCCTTTGTATCCTAAATATCTTGAGAGAAGTGATAGGGTGGATGTCCTGGTGCTTACATTGCTCTGGATATAGTTGAAAAACCTTTTAAGGGTGGTTGGACTTATATATTCGTTGGTTGCCATCTTGACCTCTGAAGAGAGAAAATCGTAGTCGCCGGGAGAATCCATGGAACGGCCGGCCTTCTCTTTAATTGCTTTTTTTAGCGCGTCAATATGCAACTGCGAATTGTCCATTGTTAAATTCAGATAAAAATTAGGGTTTTCAACCGGTCACAAATATACATATTAATCGGCATATAATACTGCAAGGAGTATAAATAATGCCTAAATGGCATATAATGGCATGTAATGATAGTGCAGTGGTGCAATAAGTTAACGATATGTGTAGATGTTTTTGAACTTATTAGCTAATTTTGTAGTGCAAATAAATAATATTTAACTTAATGAAAAGATTCTTTATATTAATCGTGCTGACTCTTTTGTATTCGGCTTCTGCTTTGGCTCAAGGTGGTGCCAAATATACAGTAGAGGGTACAGTGAGTTTAAAGGAAACAGGAGAGATTATTCCCTTTGCACAGGTGGTCCTTAAAGAGACCAGCCAGTGGGCATTTACCAATGACAAAGGTGAATTTAAAATTACCGGAGTGTTTCCCGGCAAATACACACTTTTTGTTTCGGCTATAGGTTATGTAGATTACAATCTTGTAATTAATATAAGCAGCGACATCAAGAACTTTAAAGTACAGATGTTGGAGGATAACCTTGCATTGGAGGAGATTGTGGTTACAGCGGAGGCGGGTGAAACAATGAATTCGTCCAGCAAACTAAACAAAAGTGCTATTGAGCACCTGCAGGCTACCAGTTTGAGCGACCTTATGCAGTTGGTTCCGGGAAATACCATATCCAACCCTCAGATGAGCAGCAAGCAGCGTATAACCATAAGAACCGCAGGTGTAAGTTCGTCATCAGATCTTAATAATGCCAGAGGTGTTGCTTATATGGTAAACGGCAACAGGGTGCAGAATGATGCCTCTCTCTCTATGGGCAATGATGTGAATGCAATGGATTTTAGAAGCTATTCACCTGAGAATATAGAATCTGTCGAGGTCCTTAAAGGTGTTGTTTCTGCGGAGTATGGAGACCTTACATCCGGAGCAGTTCTTGTTAAAACAAAGGCAGGCCGTACTCCATTGGAGGTTAAATTCAAGGCAGATCCATATCTTAAAGGTGCATCAATTAACAAAGGTTTCGGACTTGGCAAAGATAAAGGCTATATGAATTTGGATTTAGATTACGCCAATTACAATACAAAACTTGTCTCTACAACCAATATCCTGGACAGGGTTAACTTTGGTGTAACATATTCAAATACGTTTAATCAAGACAACACACCTTTCAGATTGAATGTGAGGTTGACAGGTTCATATCTTGGTAACAATGTTACCTCAGATCCGGATTCAGGCAAGAATGACTATACAAAATCAGGTAAAAAGGATTTTAGTTTGGCTGCATACGGTATGTGGCAGCTTAACAAGAGCTGGATTACCACTCTTAACTATAACCTATCTGCCAATTTTGGAGTTGAATATAACAGAGATTACACGGAGCTTTCACAGAGTCTGCTTCCCGATATTCATATCACAGAGGAGGGTATTCATGTTGGAACCATAACATCCGGCAGTGCAAAGCAGCTTAAGAAAGTGGAGGATATGCCTCTGTATCTTAACGCCAAACTTACAGCTCACCTTAATAAAAAGTATAAAGGCACACTTTTCAACACCTTGTACGGTGTGGAGTGGAATACCAAAGGTAATGAGGGTAACGGTGAGTGGTACGAAGGGGATGTACCGCAGTATTTCAGGCATCAGCCGTACAGACATACTCCATACGCACATGATTTTAATGCTTTCCTTGAGCAGAAGGTGGTTATCCCTATAGGTAAGACATCGTTTGAGATGAGTGCCGGAGTACGTTTTACCAAGATGTTCTACAAACATTATGATCTTAAACCTATAGTTGATCCGCGTTTTAATGCCAAATATGAGATATTCAAAGGCAACAAGAAGAATCTTGTGCGCAACTTTGCAATAAGGGGTGGTTGGGGATTGTTAGACAAATTGCCAAGTATGAATATGCTTTACGGTGGTGACACCTATTTGGATTACGATCTGTTCAGATATAATGAGACTAACTTCTCTATAATCCAGACATCCATAGACCATGAGATTAAAGACTATGACTTTAAGCCTACCAGAACAAGGAATATTGAACTTGGTTTCGATATGAACATAGGTGGTGTAAAATTGGGCGTTACATACTTTAATGAGTACCTTAAAAACGGTATAGAGAGTGCAAGACACTATTTGGCAATGGATGTAAACAGATATGGTGCGGTAAACTATTCCGGTGCAGATCCAAGGTTTGTGGATGGCGTACTTTACATCAAGGATGCAGACGGTTTCTATGTTGAGCATACAGACTTTACAAGAACAACCGAGTTCAAGTCATCTAAATCTATTGTAAATAACAGAACTACAAAGAAATGGGGTATAGAGTACGATATCAATTTTGGTAAGATACAGGCAATTAACACCAGTATTATTGCAAATGGTTCCTATGTGAAATCAGATGGAAGTTATTCCGGAACTTCAGAGTACTATAATATAGGCCAAAGAGACCCTTTAGATGCAAAACAGGCTTTCCCTTACATTGCGATCTTTAACGGAAACAGCAGTGTGAGAAACGGTGTCCTGCAACAGAAATTCAATACAAACGTAAACTTTGTTACAAACATCCCTAAACTAAGAATGGTTCTTACCCTTACGATGCAGTGTATCTGGATGGACAAGCAGAGAAGCAACTTGGACAATGCCTATACAACAGTTGAGAACGGCGTATATATAAAGGATCCGATAGCTTATATGGATGCAACAGGAACCGTAAGACCGTTTACAGATTATTACACAACTACAGACAGCGCTCTCAAGATGAGATTGGGTATGATGAGAATAAGCGACAGCTTTGTATATAACTATCTTACAGCCTCTTTCAACCCATATTTTATGGCAAACATAAGGGTGTCAAAGGAGATAGGCAAGTTTGCTGCAATTTCTTTCTATGCAAATAACTTTACAAATTCAAAACCGCTTATGAAGAGCAGTGCAAGACCTCACTTCAGCGGATATGTAAAGAATACAGACCTCTATTTTGGTGCGGAAATTAAAGTTACATTATAAACAGATAAGGGAAATGAAACGATTATTATATATTTTGCTTGCAGTGTCCTCTCTTACATCCTGCCTTAAGGATGCAAAGGAGAAAGACTTTCGCGACGATGCCATAAGTGGCTCCATTACCGTGCAGATTGTTGCTCCGCAGGGGCAGTCTGTCAATATGGATGGAATGAATGTTATCTTCTCCGATGCATCGTCCGGACTAACATACGAGGCTGTTGCAGATGCTTCCGGTAAGGCTACCGCCAGGGTTGCATACGGCAGCTATATAGCGTCAACCGAGTCAAAGATTGCCTTGTCGGGAGGCAAAACAGCCATTTACAACGGCTCTACAGAGAGAATTAAGGTTACTCCCGACAACAGTGTCGTAAGTGATTTCAATCTTAACCTTAACTACTCGCAAACCAGCCAGATAATAATTAAGGAGTTCTATTATACAGGTTGTATTAATCCGAAGACGGGAAAGAACTATACTCTTAAGGATACCTATTTCTCGCTGTACAATAATTCAGGAGATGTTGCATATTTGGATTCTCTTTGTGTAGGTGTGGTATTTCCGTTTAACGCACCTCTTAACGGAGGCCTTTCCGATTGGGTAAAACCCGGCACCTCTGAGTTAAGGGATTCAATACCGGCTGCCTCTATGTCGTGGATGTTTAATGGTACAGGTAAAAGCATCGCTATTCAACCCGGAGAGGAGGTTATTGTATGTCTTAATGCTATTAACCATATTCCAATCTGCAGTACATCAATAGATTTGAGCAACTCTAACTATTACGCAATGTACGATGCTGCAAATACTCCTGCCCAGTCTGCCCCGGTTCCCGGTGTGAAGACACTTGAGTGTTTCTGGAAGACCGGAACATCAAGAGCATTTGTAGTATCTATCTCAAGCCCTGCTCTATACATCTATACTATGGGCGGAAAGAGCAAGGAGCAGTTCATCTTGGATACAAAGGCCGTTAACCCTAACAGCCCCGGTAACAGGAATAATGACGTGCTACTTATAGACAAGAATCTTATTGTAGATGGAGTTGAGTGCCTTATCTCTTCAAGTCAGACAAAGAGACTGAGACCGGAGATAGACAACGGTTCTGTAATAATCAAAGAGGGTGGCGGAGCAGGTAAGAGCGTCCATAGAAAGATAGACGCAGAGGCTACTGCGGCAGCAGGGGGAAGGATTGTTTATCAGGATACAAATAATTCATCTAATGACTTTGAGGTTAGAGATATTCCTACACTTAAGAAATAGCAGACTATTATGAACAATATAATAAAGAGATCATATATCGGTGCGATTGCGGCAATTTCAATGGGTGCAGTTCCCGCAACTCTAATTGCGCAGGAGGACAAAGATTTTAACGGCAAAGCATATTACAGCTTTGAACGTATTGAACAGACAGCTCCATGGCTCAAATCCGGCAATGGTGCAGGGCTTATATTTAGTACAACCCCTATGAATTTCTCTGAGGCGGCACTGTATTACAATAATGTGAACGGAGATTACAGAAATTATAATCAGGCAAAATCTTCCAATAATTTTGGATTGGATACAAAATCCTATTCACATATAGGAAATGTCTATTTTTATGGTATGTTCAACTATGACAGGACAACTAAAAATGAACAAAGTTGGCTTGGTACTGTTGACGAGAACTCAAACCTTGCCCCAATGACAGAGAATGTTCCCGGAAAGGTTGTTACCGAGCAGTATATACTGCAGGCCGGTGTCGGGTACAAGTTTTCAAACAATTTTGCAGTAGGATTTGATGTAAACTACAGAGATGCTTCTGCTGCAAAGAAGAAGGATGGACGAAACAAAAATATCCTCTCAAACTTTACAGTATCTCCTGGAGTTGTATACAGCAGCAAGTATATTAATGCCG
This sequence comes from uncultured Bacteroidales bacterium, assembly GCA_900544815.1. Taxonomy (GTDB): domain Bacteria; phylum Bacteroidota; class Bacteroidia; order Bacteroidales; family UBA932; genus Egerieousia. The sequence goes on from UQWT01000049.1 coordinate 7,161, forward strand.
GAGCGAATTTCATCTACAGATACGATTCTGAAAAGGCGGACTATACATATCTTGGCGATACCAAAGACAAAGAGTTGTACTATTTTGAAGGCCTGTTCTTCTATAGCGCTGTTAATGCCGGTGCAACGGGACTTGTTGATTCAAGAAAATACGAAACCAATTATTATGGAGTAGGAGGGCAGGTTGAGTTGAAAGCCGGCGTTTTCTCATTCTATAATCAGTTTAGGTATATTACGGCCAAGCAGAATAATTTTGAGACATATAATTTTGCCAAGAATACCAATTCAGATGAGATAAGGGAGTATGATTATCAAGGTGTTTTCTCTGTAAAGTGCAAAAAAATAGATAATTATCTAAAGATTGGATTTAATAGCAACGAAAATGCGCTTAATGCCGTTATCAACAGTTACAGAGAGGTAGAGGGGGAGCAGAGCCAGTTTGACTGGTATAAAGAGGGGGAGGTTTTAAGATATATGGATAGCCGCAAGACCTATAGTGCAGAATACACGGGTGTAATAAAAAGGTCCGAAACCTTTGCAAATGTCAGCTGGTGTTTGGGCTATTCACGTACAGATGTTGAGAAAGAACATAAATATTATCCTGCAGACTATACTCAGGATTATAAGTTGGACAGATATTATGCCTCAATAGAGAAAAGTTTTATCTGCGGTGACAATAGCTTTATCAATATTGGTGTAAATGGCGGATATGTTAAGGGAAGCGGGAACTCTCTTACAGAGACCAACCCTCTTGAAAGTTCATCTATAAGAATCCATAAGGAGCTGCTTGCAACAGATTACCTCTATAATGTAACAGATCATACCTATTTTGGAGGTAATATAAAATACAGTTACATTGTAAATGCAGAGAAGGGATATACAGCATGGATCAAGGCAGGGTATCTCTACAGAAAGATGGGATCTAACGCAGAACTTTCAAAGGCGTTAAGCTCAGAGAATATTAGTTTTAACAAAGACAGCAGACAATATTTTAACGTAACAATAGGATTTAATTTCTAAAAACAATAATAAATACACTTAATGACTAAAACTCATAAGAATTGGCTCCGAAGAGTAGTGCAAATTGGAGTCATAGCCCTTATTGCGGCTTTCGGATTAAAACTGTTTGGTAATCAAACATTTGATTGTGAGGCTTTTTGCCCATTTGGAGGACTTGAAACTCTCTCAACTTATCTTGTTAGAGGCTCAATGGCATGTAGTATGACTGCAACCCAGATTATGATGGGTGTAGTGCTTGGAATAGGAGTCATCTTGTTTAGTAGACTGTTCTGTTCATATCTGTGTCCTCTTGGAACTGTGGGAGAGGGTCTTTCAAAATTGAGAGCAAAACTAAAGGTAAAGGAGGTATCTGTTAAAACAGGTTCTACTTTGGATATTGTTTTGCGTGCAGTAAAATATATATTGCTGTTTACGATCTTCTATTTTACAATTAATTCTTCGGAACTTTTCTGTAAGAACTTCGACCCATATTATGCGACAGCTACAGCATTTAAGGGTGAAATTACACTATGGATGGTCTGCATATCAATAGCACTGTTCATTATAGGTAACTTCTTTATAAAGATGTTCTGGTGCAAATATATCTGTCCGCTTGGAGCTGCCAGCAATATATTTAAATTCACTATAATGTTTGTAGTGGTTTTTGGTGCATATTTAGGACTAAACTATATTGGAACAGAGATGAGCTGGGTATGGCCTCTAACTGCAGTCTGCCTGTTCGGGTATCTTTTGGAGGTGTTATGCAGAGAGAGCAAGGTGTTCCCTGTTCTAAAGGTATGCAGAGATACAGAGGCTTGTAATAATTGCGGTCTTTGTGCAAAAAAATGTCCGTATTCAATTAACGTAAATCAGGTAGTAAAAGTAAAGAACGTAGATTGTACATTGTGTGGAGAGTGCGTTAATGCATGTAACAAGAATGCACTAAGCATAAGCGGGATGAAATCTCCTGTTAACAAAATAGTTCCTGTGGTAATTGTTGCAGTTCTATTTGCGGCCGGTGCATACTTTGGCAGCACTGTAGAACTTCCAACCATAGATGAGAGATGGGGAACAGAGGAGCAGCAAAAGAACCTTGAGAAGCTTACGGTAGAGGGGCTTCGTTCTGTAAAATGTTATGGCAGCTCAAAAGCTTTTTCTGCAAAAGTACAGAAGATAAAGGGGGCGTATGGCGTCGCAACATTTGTTAAGCATGGAAGAGTAAATATCTATTACAATCCGGCAGAGACAACGCCCGAGATTATACAACAGGCAATCTATACCCCAAGCAAGTTTAAAATCTCTCAGCCTACACAGGCAGATTCATTGATAAAAGTAATTACAATACGTACAGAAAAGATGTATGATAAAATGGATCCAAACTATTTAGGCTTGCAGATAAGGCAGAGTAACAGAAAATATTTTGGATTGGAGTCTGAATACGCATGTCCGTTAATTGTAAGACTGTATATGGCTTTGGACGAGCCGATTGACGAGGCTTTCTACAAAGATATGGTAGAGATGAAGGTCTTGGAGATGCCTGTACATGGCGGTGGAACCAAGGAGATAAAGGTAGATTTCAAATATATGGGCTTGGAAAACCAGATAGACACAATAACCAGAAGAGCATTCTTGGAGAGACAGTTCAATTTCTTAGAGCGCAAGTTTACAACAAACATAGAGAAATTGGGCCTTGAGCACAAGGATTCATTGGATGTAGTATATCCTGCACTTGATAAACCAATCATAACCAGGAATATACCTTATTTGTCATCTTATCTTTCACTTCAGAATGGTATGTTGGGAATGAAAACAGTAATCAATGACAAAGAGGAGTATGCATTCCGTTTCTTCTTTGATAATACTGTTCTTACTCCCGACAAATTAATTGAAATCCTAAAGGCTCCACAGTGGACAATAAAGAAACAGGATGGCACAACAGAGGCTACAGACCCTAAATTTGTTGTAATTGAGGAGAATAATTAAAAAGGTAAAACGAAAAATGAAAAAAATCACAATAATGCTGGCAGCGGTACTTATGCTGCTGCCGGCTATATCTAACGCAGATGAGGGGATGTGGATGGTAAACATGTTTGAGAACTCCATCTACCCTCAGATGAAAAAGATGGGTCTCAAACTTACCGGTAAAGAGATCTACAACGAAGATGTGGCAAACTCGCTAAGTGATGCCATTGTTTCTTTGGACTTTGGATGTACCGGAAGCATGATCTCAAAAGAGGGCCTTCTTATAACCAACCATCACTGTGCATATGGAGATATATTTCGTTTGAGTACAAAAGACCATAACTACTTGGAGAATGGCTTTTGGGCTATGAATAGAGATGAAGAGAAGCCTATTCCCGACAAAAATGCCCTTTTCCTAAGAAAAGTCATAGATGTTACCGCTGAGGTGAAAGCAGAGAGAGAAAAGCTTAATAAAAAAGGCTTTCGCGGAATGATGATGAGGCGTGTCTATAGAATGGTAGAGACAAAATATAAATCTCAATACCCGGGAATGGAGTGCATGTGCGCTAATATGTGGAGCGGTGAGGCATTCTATATGTTTGTATATGAGGTGTTCTCGGATGTGAGACTTGTGGGTGCACCTCCGGTATCTATAGGTGCGTTTGGAGGAGAGACAGACAATTGGAGCTGGCCTCAGCATAAAGGCGATTTTGCTATATACAGAGTCTACACAGGAAAAGATGGTAAGCCTGCAAAATATTCAAAAGATAACGTGCCAATGCAGCCAGCCAGAACACTTGCAATATCTGCAGCCCCAAAAAAGATGGGAGACTTTGCCATGATAATGGGTTATCCCGGGAGAACCAACAGATATGCGTCATCATTTGAGGTAGAGCAGAAGCAGAATATCATTAACCCTATTGTAGTAGAGGCAAGAAGGAGTCGATTGAATGTTTGGGATAAAAAGATGAATGAGAATCCGGATCTTAGACTTATTTATTCAAACATATACTTTAATATAAGCAACTATACAGATTTTGCCAAGTGGGAGAACAAATGTCTAAAACGTTACAACGTTATAGATATACGCAGACAGGAGGAGAAACTGCTTACAGAGTATGCAGGTACAGACAGCCCTATTAGTAAAGAAAACGAGAAGTTACTCGAAAATCTTAAAAAGTCGTACAATAGCAGCATGAGTCTTACTCGTAACCGTACATGGTACAAAGAGGCGTACCTGTTGTGTTGCGATTGGGTAACTTCATGTAAAAAATTTGCAGCCATTGCCAGAGAGATGCAAAAAGGAAAGATAGATTCTGTAGATATTAACAGCCCTTTAATAAAACGCTATATCAAAAGAGCTGAAATTGAGTTTGCAAAATTTGATCAATCTACAGATTTGGAATTGTTTGGTGTAATGTCCAATCTGTTTATACAGAACTTGGATAGGAAATATCTGTCGGATACCGTTAAAGCATGGATAAACCGCTGCAACAACAGTGGTGAAGAGTTTGCAAAATATGTATACAATAGATCTAATTTCCGAACAGTAGAGGGGTTAAAAGCCTTTTTTGCAACTCCAAAAAGCGTTAATGATATACTGAACGATCCGGTCATTGTATTTAACGAAGGCTGCAATATACAGGAGTTTAACCGCAGAGGAAAATGTATAGATGATTCTTTGGGATGTTGTATAGAGAAGCTAACACCTAAGTACACGCATGCAATCTACAATATGCGTAAGTCGAAAGGCAAGCCGCAGTATCCTAACGCAAACTCTACAATGAGACTTACATACGGTTCTGTATGCGATATATACCCTACAGATGGTGTACATTATGATTATCAGACAACCATAAACGGCTATATAGACAAGCAGGACAATACAAATTACGAGTTTAGGGTAGATGACAAGATGAATAAGCTCATTGCCGCAAAAGATTGGGGCAAATGGGGCGAAAAAGGTAATCTGTATGTTAATTTCCTAACCAATAACGATATTACGGGTGGAAATTCCGGCAGTCCTGTAATGAACGGCAAAGGGGAGCTCATAGGATTGGCCTTTGATGGTAACAGAGAGAGTATGAGCGGAGACATCTATTATCATCCATATTACTTTAAGACAGTTTGTGTAGACATTAGATTTGTCTTGTGGATAATAGACAAGTATGCCGGAGCACAGAATATATTGGATGAGTTAGATATAAGATATAAATAAAAAAAAGGGCAATCGCCCTTTTTTTTATTTATATCTGAATGACACCGTCAAGTCCAAACTTGCCATGTAGGACATTTAAAATATTCGGGGACAAAAAGGCCGGAATGGTAGGGCCCACATGAATATCCTTAAACCCCAACGATAAAAGAGCCAACAGAACTATTACGGCTTTCTGCTCATACCAGGCAATATTAAACGTAATAGGAAGATCATTTACACTCTCAATACCAAAAATCTCCTTTAGCTTAAATGCAATTACAGCCCACGAATAGCTGTCGTTACACTGTCCTGCATCCAAAACGCGCGGAATGCCGCCAATATCTCCAAGCGGAAGTTTGTTGTATCTGTATTTTGCACACCCTGAGGTTAATATAACAGTATCTTTTGGAAGTCTCTTTGCAAATTCTGTATAATATTCCCTGTTTTTCATTCTGCCGTCACAGCCTGACATGACGTAAAACCGTCTTATGGCGCCGCTCTTTACCGCGTCTGCAATTTTCCCTACCAGCGCCTCAACCTGAGCATGAGCAAAACCACCGGTAATCTTTCCGGTTTCAATCTCTTTTGGTGGGTCACAACTTTTTGCCAACTCTATTATTTGAGAAAAATCTTTCATCTTACCCTCTTCCCTGTGCGGTATATGTGGAAATCCGGGGAATCCAGCCGCACCGGTGGTAAAGACACGTTTTGCATAGGATGCAGACGGAAGTGGAGGCACAATACAGTTGGTGGTAAAGAGTATAGGTCCATTAAATGATTCAAAATCCGTTCTTTGCTGCCACCATGCCCCTCCATAGTTTCCGGCAAAATGTTTGTATCTCTTAAATTCCGGGTAGTAATGTGCAGGCAACATCTCACTGTGCGTATATACATCTACACCTGTGCCTTCTGTCTGTTTTAGAAGATCTTCAAGGTCTCTAAGGTCGTGTCCTGATATGAGTATTCCGGGATTGCCTCTTACCCCAAGATTAACCTCGGTTATCTCAGGATTGCCATATCTTCCTGTATTTGCCCTGTCTAAAAGGTCCATTACCTTAACCCCGTTTTCACCTGTAGCAAGAACGAGCCGGGTAAGCTCATCTGTGGATAGATCTCTGTTAAGGTCAGCCATGGCACTCTGCATAAAACTGTAGATACTGTTATCTTCATGATTAAGGTTGAAAGCATGTTCTGCATATGCGGCAATCCCCTTAATCCCGTACATCACAAGCTCCCTAAGAGACCTTATATCCTCATCCTTGGTGCGCATTACGCCAATCCTGTCCGCAGCATTCATCAGTTCCGTAATATCCTCTCCGTCCCACTTTAAACTGTATTCTACATATCTGTCTGTTACTCCCGACAAAATATCCTTAATTTTAATTCCGTGATTTTCTGCTGTATGGAGTAGCTTATCCCTTACTTTAACAGCCTCTGTTATAACCTTAAAGAAATCCACCCTGTTAAAATTTGCATTTGTGATTGTCATAAACAGGGCATTGCAGACAAATCTGTCTACACTGTTGGGAACAATAATATCCTTATCGCCTCTTTCCCTCATCTTTGTTGTAATCATTGAGATGCCTCTAATCATAAATAATGTGGCATCCTGTAAAATGGCAACTTCACCGGTTTTACCGCAAACTCCGTTTACAGTACAACCTTTATTATGTGCAGTTTCCTGGCACTGGTAACAAAACATAAAAAAATATTATTTGGTTAAAAAATGACTTCCCCCATAAAATGGGCTTTATAGGAGACTTTACTTGAATATGTAACAATTTTTATAAATAAAAGTTGGAATATTGTGTGTGATACATTATCTTTGCAGGCAAGTGAGAGTTTCCAAAGCGTTTCGTACGCTTATAGGAATTAAAAGGGAAACAGGTGAGAATCCTGTACAGTTCCCGCTGCTGTAAGTCCGGAGGTTATATACCTTTTATATTGCATTCTTTTAGTCACTGATATTTTATCGGGAAGGCGCAATTTCAGACAAGTCAGAAGACCTGCTCTCGTACTTTATAAAAAACCTGCGGGAGATGGGTTGTTTATAACAGCATTGAATTCTTAAAAGATTACCTCTTGTACAGAACTTTACGTTGGGCTGTTATCTCATACTCCATGCAGTTAGTGATTTGATTATAACTACTAAAAATATTGGGTATGAAAGAGACTAATTATTATGAATCTCCACTTGTTGAGATCATCCCTCTAAAATTGGAAAAGGGGTTTGCTACATCTGAATATGGAAATGCCGGCGAATCTGGTTGGGAGGAGTTGTAACCATAAAAAAATGTCCTGTATGAAGAGATTATTACTATTCATGGTAGCCGCAATAGTTGTGGCTTCATGTGCAAAAGAGGATACTTTAAAGGTTAATAACGGGAATGGCGTTACCCTTTACGGATATACAGAAAACTTTGCTACAAAAACTACATTTGGAACTCCGGGGAAAGATTATATTCCATACAAATGGAGCGCGGAAGATTATATTTGGGTAGATGGTATTAGAAGTAAGGCTGTTACAGATCTATCCGAAGATTATGCGAGGTTTGTCTTTGGTGCAGATGGACCCGCGTCTGCTTCAAATGTAGATGTGTATTACAACATGACCGGTAGTGGAGTTGTGGCAAATGTGCCTGCCGGTCAGACTCAGGATGGCGTTACACCCGCTCTTCTTGGAAAGAACGGCGATTTTGGTTATGCCACCACAGATGAGAACGGTAAATTTGTGCTTACTCATGCAACCTCAAACATATGGCTCAACATATATGGTGAAGTTACCAAAAGACTCAAAAGCATTACAGTAACATCAGATAAAGATGAGATTGCCGGTGAAGCCTATTTCAGTATGGTTTCCAAGAAGTTTTTAAATACAGAAGATGGCTCCAAATCAATTAAACTTACATTTTTGGGGCAGGGCATATCAATTCCTAAAACAGAAAATAGTGAGATAACAGCAGCAGTCGTGTTGCTCCCTAATGTTAAAACCGGTTCTGTACTTACATTTAAATACGAGTTTGAAGATGGTGTTTATTACTCTGTTGAAAAGACAATGGATTTTGACTTCACTCCCGGTATAACTTACAGACTCACAACAGAGATAACTAAAGATGATCTTTATACATTGGCAACCTGCGATTTCGATACCGGAGAGACAAATTGGAATGCGTTGATAGATAATCCTGAATATGGCGGTCCCCTTTTGTATCCGACAGATGCATCCAAAGTATATGAATGGTACGACTATAATACAGATCTGTATCATACATTACCTAACAATTGGGGCGATGGCCAGTATTGGGGAGGTGGAATAGCCGTTTCCAACTATTACAGTACAGATTATAAGTCTAAAGGAAGTTACATGAATCAGTTGACTGTTTATGGTACCGGAGCTCATAGCGGTAACAATTGTGCTGTATCTTACGGTTATTTGGATATTGTATCAACCCAGTCTTGGGGTGATGGAAGACCACATATCTGGTCTGCAGCAGGTCCTGTTATCTTTGAAAAGATGTATGTAAATATAACATGTTATCTGCTTAGTTGCTGTATTGGTGGCAACAGCCTTACTGCTCCGCTTGCACCGGATGGCTATGTGAAGATTATAGCAACGGGATATAAAGATGAAGCAGCGTTCAATGCAGACAAAAATGATAACAAGAATACGGGAAATAATCCGGAGGTTCAGATATTTATAGCCAATGGTAGTGGCTTTATCCAGACATGGACAGAGTTTGATCTGTCAAAACTTGGAAAGGTTGAATATATTCGCTTTAATGTGTCCGGTGACAGCGATAATGGTTACGGTTTCAGCCAGCCTGCATATTTTGCAATGGATGATATAACAATAAGGAAACCATATAAGGAGTAGTCGTTTTAGTTTTGTTAATAATATATTGATTGTATGTATGTGAAATGGAGCTAAATGAATAATTGATATTTTTTATTTAGCTTCAAAAATTGGGGGGGTGGCTGCATAATCAGCCATCCCCTAATTTTTTAAAAACTTCATATAAAACTATAGTTTGTCACCGTAAGCAAGATCCCCTGCATCCCCCAATCCGGGAACAATGTAAGATTTGTTGGTGAGCTCCTCGTCTATTGCGGCAACCCAAAGCGTAACCTTTTTATGAGGCAGGTTCTTTGAGAGATAGCCAAGACTCGCCTCACTGGCGATTGGGCATACAAGATGGGTGTGAAGAGGCTCTCCGTTTTCCAAAATTCTATTATATGCCAATACTAAAGAGGCTCCGGTTGCAAGCATGGTATCCGCCAGGATAAGAATCTTGCCGTTAACGTCAGGGCAGGTGAGATATTCAAAATTTATCTTGAACTGATTGTCTTTTCCATATTTCCTGTATGCTGCAACAAAGGCATTTTGGGCGTTGTCGTAAAAATTAAGCAGTCCTGTATGGAGCGGAAGGCCGGCCCTAAGTATTGTAGAAACTATTATATTATCCTGAGGAATAGAACATTTTGCTATTCCTAACGGAGTCTGTACCTCTTTTGTGGTATAGTCTAATGTCTTTGATATTTCGTATGCGAATATCTCACCTATACGCTCTAAATTACGTCTAAAGCGCATTCTCTCTTTTTGGATATCCTTGTCTCTTAGCTCAGATACAAACTGATTGAGGAGAGTGTTCTGTTCTCCAAGGTTTATTATTTTCATACTTTCAAAATTTTTAATTTCAAAAAAAATAATTAAAAAATTTGAGAGAGTCTGATAGCCGTTCACTATCGTTCTCTCTCACGATGAAAATCTTTGATATATCAACTTGGGCGAATTAATTTCAAAGATTTTCATGCTCGGTTTCATAATTAAAATCACTTTAAGCCGGCAATGCGGTATCCGGCCTTCAAAGATATAAAAAAATAAAGAAATAAAGAAGCTGACCCAAAAGGTCAGCTTCTTGCGTTTATAAGGATAGTATCTGAATGTGATGATAGGTATTGCAGAGG
>UQWT01000050.1 GCA_900544815.1 uncultured Bacteroidales bacterium
CGGAACTCTGTCGGAGCCTTCCGACAACTCTACGACACCCTATATAAAAAAGAGACCAACCCTTTTGGGTCAGCCTCCTGCTGTATTATAAAGTTTTAAGAACTACGCTATTGTAGCACCATTATCTACTGTTTCCTGCGGAGTGACAAAACGCATCTTGCCGCTCTCATCTTTGGCCATGAGAATCATACCCTTAGACTCAATGCCCTTAATCTTCCTTGGAGCAAGATTCGCAAGAATACAGATCTGTTTGTCTACCATCTCCTCGGGAGAATAGAACTCTGCAATACCGGAAACTATAGTCCGTGTGTCCAATCCTGTATCTATGGTGAGCTTTAGTAATTTGTCTGTCTTTGGAACCCTAACCGCTTCAAGAACAGTAGCTGTTCTAATATCCATCTTCATAAAGTCGTCGTATGAACACTCATCTTTCTGAGGAGCAGGAGCAGGTTTACCTGCAGCAGCCTTGGCAGCAGCTTCGTTGGCAGCCTTTGCATCTGCAAGTTTCTTAACCTGAGCCTCAATCTCTGCATCTTCTACCTTGGCAAACAGCAATTCTGCAGGGTTGATCTTATGCCCTGCAGGGAGAATATCAGACTTGCCAAGAGTCTCCCATCTGTTCTGCTCTGCGCTCATATTAAGCATTTTCATAAGTTTCTCGCTTGAGAACGGAATGAACGGCTCAAACGCAATAGCCATATTTGCGCAGAACTGCAAAGAGACATTAAGTATTGTGGCAACTCTGTCCAAATCTGTCTTTGCAAGTTTCCAAGGCTCGGTCTCTGTAAGATATTTGTTACCAACACGAGCAAGGTTCATGGCATCTTTAAGAGCCTCGCGGAACTTGTAATTGCAGATATTATCCTCTAAAGATCTCTTAATCGCAGGAATCTCATCCAAAGCCTTTTTGTCTATCTCTTGCAGCCCGCCGGCCCCAATAGCGGGAACCTCTCCTCCAAAATATTTGTGTGTGAGCACAATGGCGCGGTTTACAAAATTACCGTATATTGCAACCAACTCGCTGTTGTTACGCTGCTGGAAATCTTTCCATGTAAAGTCGTTGTCTTTTGTCTCCGGGGCATTGGCACAAAGAACATACCTCAGCACATCCTGCTTGCCCGGGAAATCAACAAGATACTCATCCAACCATACAGCCCAATTCCTCGATGTAGAGATTTTGTCCCCCTCAAGATTAAGGAACTCATTAGCCGGTACATTGTTTGGAAGAATAAAACCGTCTCCGTAAGCCTTTAGCATAGAAGGGAATACAATGCAGTGGAAGACAATGTTGTCTTTGCCTATAAAGTGCACCATTTTGGTGTCGGGGCTCTTCCACCATTTCTCCCACTCGTTAGGAAGCAACTCTATGGTGTTTGATATATAGCCTATTGGGGCATCAAACCAAACATAAAGCACCTTACCCTCGGCACCCTCAACAGGAACGGGAACGCCCCAGTCGAGGTCTCGGCTTACGGCTCTTGGCTGCAGACCACCGTCCAACCAGCTCTTGCACTGGCCATAAACATTCGCCTTCCACTCTTTATGCTCGTTGAGAATCCACTCTTTTAGCCAGCTTTCATACTGGTCCAAAGGAAGATACCAGTGTTTTGTCTTTTTCTTTATAATCTCGCCGCCGCTGATTGCAGAATGCGGATTAATCAATTCCTCCGGGCTTAGAGTGCTGCCGCATTTCTCGCATTGGTCTCCGTATGCACCTTCTGCCCCGCATTTTGGGCAGGTTCCAACAATGTATCTGTCTGCAAGGAATGTATTTGCCTCAACATCAAAGAACTGCTCAGACTCCTTCTCTATGAACTTGCCATCATCGTACAACTTTTTGAAGAACGCAGAGGCAGTCTTGTGATGAATCTTTGAACTTGTGCGGGAGTATATATCAAAACTTATTCCCAACCCAGCAAAAGAATCCTTAATTATTTTATGATACTTATCTACAACATCCTGTGGAGTAATACCCATCTTTCTGGCCTTTATGGTAATAGGAACTCCATGTTCGTCAGATCCGCAGATAAATTTAACATCCTCACCCTTTAATCTAAGGAAACGGGCGTAGATGTCTGCCGGAACATATACGCCGGCAAGATGGCCAATGTGAACTCCACCGTTTGCGTATGGAAGCGCGGCCGTAATAAGATGTCTTTTAAACTCTTTACTCATCGTATCTCTCGTATATATTGTCTTTTATTGTAGATGAAATTGTGTAAAAGTAAATGCAAAACTTGCGTAGCCTTAATAAGTACAGCGCAACAGTCGCCTCTTTAGACAATTCCCCTGCAAAGTTATCCTAAAATTATTGATATTCTCTAAATAATTGTCTATTCGCAGTTAATAACCCAAAAAGGCGCGATAACTTTAGGCCGTGGTATCATACTAAAAACCAAGTCTATTGCCCGGCCTTCATAATCTGTAATAAATTCTGCAGAACTAAATGGTAATCCTGTTCAGCTCCTTGGAGAAAGTCCTCCTCACCTCATTAAGCATATTCAACTTGGAGATGATCTCCATCAATCTTTCATTATCCTTACAATCCTTAAGCTCATCGGAAAGGATGGTAACCATCTGATTGATAACCTTGGCCTTATAGATAAGCATAGCCTTTGGTACCACCTTGCCAAGCACGTTTTTCTCCGGAACCATAGTCTTGGTAAACTGCTTGATTGTAATAGCATACGGCTGAGTGATAATATCAACCACAGCACTGCAAATAGCAGGGTTGGAGTGAGTTGTAAAGAACCTCTGAACCTTCTCATCCGTATCATACTCGGTAGTATCAAGAGCAAAATACTCGTCAAAAATCTGTTTGTACAATCTGTTCCTCATCTCTAACTCATCTGCAGTAAGCGCATCCTTAATATACTGCGCAACAGTGGGAGCACTCTCAATCTCCTCTTGGCTCAACCCGTTAGAATTAATATACAACCTGCATCTGCCAAAATTCAGCAGGTAGTAAACCAGTTCATTCTCTGAGTTCTCAACAGATGCCTCAGTCTCATCCTTCTCTTCCCTATAAATTTCGTTTTGGGTAGCGTTGTCATGCTGTCCGTTGTTGCCATAACTTGAGCCGTAACCATCAAAGCTGCCATTGTTGCCATCATACCCATCGTTACCGTAATTGCCGGTATTCTGAGTGCCGGCCTCAATATCCCTTTCCTGCTGCTTCCTAAGCATATAGGCATTCTCCATCTTCTTCTTGCGTATCTTGGCAATCTGCTGCTGGAGAACCTCCTCCTTTATATTCATGCGCTGGGCGGTCTGTTCGGCATAAACATTACGCGTAACGGGATCCGGAATGCATGCAATGCTGTTAATTATATCGTTTATTATCTGTGCCCTCTTTATTGGATCATCGCCCGCATCGGAATGAAGTACACGGTATTTGAAACTAATGAAATCTTCCTCGGCCGTCTCCAAAAACTCCCTAACCTCGGCGGGAGTGTGGCTGCGTGCGTAAGAATCCGGGTCTTCGTTGTCGGGAAAAAGAGCTACCTTAATCTGCAACCCCTCGTTAAGGAGCATGTCTATACCCCTTAAAGATGCCTTAATACCCGCAAAATCACCGTCGTATAAGACAGTTACATTATTGGTGAACCTTTTTATTAGCTGAATCTGACCCGTTGTAAGAGATGTTCCGCTGCTGGCAACAACATTCTCTATGCCGGCCTGAGAAAATGATATTACATCTGTGTATCCCTCAACAAGATAGCATTTCTGCTCCTTGGCAATGGCGTTTTTTGCCTCATATATGCCGTAAAGCACTCTGTTCTTTACATATATCGGGCTCTCCGGGGAGTTTATATATTTGGCAATGTTCTTGTCACTGCGCAACTTACGTCCGCCAAAGGCAATGACCTTTCCGCTTAAGCCCTTTATTGGGAAGATGACCCTCTCATAATACCTGTCTAACAGCTCACCGTTATCCCTTTCAATTGTAAGTCCAACACCAACAAGATGTTCCGTTTTGTATCCGGCCCTCTGTGCAACATGGGTGAGGGCGCGTTTCTCGTTTGGAGCATAACCAAGCCCAAACTTTTTTATAGTATCATCTGTAAACCCTCGCTCCTTAAAATAGCTGAGTCCCACAGCTTTTCCCTCGTCTGTCTCCCATAACTGCTTGGTAAAGAACTTTTGGGCAAAATCGTTTACAATAAGCAGACTCTCGTTGTAAAGTCTCTTTTGGGCATCCTCCGCAGACTCCTCCCTCTCAACAATATCAATGTTGTATTTATGGGCAAGGTATCTTAAAGCTTCAACATAGCTCAGATGCTCATGCTCCATAACAAACGACACCGCATTGCCGGCCTTTCCGCAACCAAAGCACTTGTAAATACCCTTAACGGGAGATACAGAGAAGCTTGGGGTCTTCTCGTTGTGGAACGGACAGCATGCAATATAGTTGGCGCCGCGGCGTTTGAGAGCTACAAAATCACCTATAACCTCCTCAATGCGTGCGGCGTCCAATATTCTGTCTACTGTATCTTTGTCTATCATTAAAGAACAATTATAGAGCTAAGCTTTGGCGTTGGCTTTGGCGTTAGCTATCAAAATTAAATTAGCTAAAGCAAATGCCAAAGCTAAAGCTGATAAACTAATTAACTGACTTTAAACTATAAACAGCTAATCCTTAAGCTCTTTTATACTCTCTCTAATTTTAGCCTCAATCTCATCGGCAAGCTCAGGATTGTCCTGTAACATCTTCTTTACGGCATCTCGGCCCTGTCCAATCTTGGAATCACCGTAGCTGAACCAGCTGCCGCTCTTCTTTATAATGTCGAACTCAACACCAAGATCTATAATCTCGCCAATCTTTGATATACCCTCGCCAAAGATAATGTCAAACTCTGCCTTCTTGAAAGGAGGAGCCATCTTGTTCTTTACAATCTTGGCTCTTGTTCTGTTTCCGCTGGCCTCATCACCATCCTTAAGCTGGGTAGTACGCCTTACATCAATCCTTATTGTGGCATAGAACTTTAGAGCGTTACCTCCTGTGGTTGTCTCCGGGTTGCCGAACATAACGCCAATCTTGTCTCTCAACTGGTTTATGAATATGCAGCAGGTATTTGTCTTGCTTATGTTTGCTGTAAGTTTTCTAAGAGCCTGGCTCATAAGCCTTGCCTGAAGTCCCATCTTGGCATCACCCATCTCACCCTCAATCTCCGCCTTTGGAGTAAGAGCTGCAACAGAGTCTATTACAATAATATCAATAGCCCCCGAGCGTATAAGGCTGTCTGCAATCTCAAGCGCCTGCTCACCGTTATCCGGCTGAGATATAAGCAGCGTATCAACGTTAACCCCAAGGTTCTTTGCGTATGTTCTGTCAAAAGCATGTTCCGCATCTATGATTGCGGCAATACCGCCCTGCTTCTGAGCCTCCGCAATGGCGTGAATGGCCAAAGTTGTCTTACCGCTCGACTCAGGCCCATAGATCTCAATAACCCTTCCCCTTGGATAACCGCCAATTCCCAAAGCATGGTCCAAAGCAATGGAGCCGGATGGAATTATAGATACATCCCACTTTGGCTGGTCTCCCAACTTCATTATAGTACCTTTGCCGTAATCCTTCTCCAATTTATCCAATGTAGCCTGTAACGCCTTTAGTTTCTCTGCGTTAACCTCAGTAGCCTTCTTTTCTGCCATCTCTGCACTTTCCTTAGCCATAATCAAAATCCGTTATTAAAAGTTATTCCACAAAGGTAGTAAGAATTAGCCACAAACCGCAGTCGCTATTGTAAAAAATTTAGCAGCCTTTAATTCCCTTCCCGATAAATGGCTTTTGCGTTAGCTTTAGCCTTGGCCACCTCTGCAGGCTCGCTGCTCTTCGTTGTCATCTGCATAGCGGCGTACATATAGATGAAACGGCACGGCAAGAAATTACTGCGCAAAAGGAAAAATAACCATAAGTGTCAAAAATAACACCTATGGCAAATTACGTGTACATTGGTTTGCAATTTATATACGCCAACTCCAACGCCAACTCCAACTCCAACGCCAACTCCAACTCCAACGCTAACTCCAACTCCAAAGCTACCCCGATGGTCTGAAAGACAGATTTTATGGTCCCCAAGTGTTGCAGGCTGTTTTTCTCGCTAAAAATGGCTAAATTTGTAATGTTAATGTGCATGGCAGGCAGATAGGATAATATGTAAATATCTGCTTGCACGTTGTTAAAAAGCATTTTATGGAGAAGATAAAGTTGCTGGGGCAGACATTGGCTCAACTTAAAGATATAGCTGTAGGGCTTGGCCTTCCGGGATTTGTCGGGAAGCAGATGGCAGATTGGCTTTACAAAAAGAGGGTCACTCAGATAGACCATATGACAAACCTTTCAAAGGCGGCGCGTGAAAAGCTTAACGAAAGGTATGTAGTGGGGCGTACTGCTTATACGCAAGTAACTGTCTCTAAGGATGGTACAAAGAAATATCTGTTTCCGTCCCATACCGGAACCTTTATAGAGGCCGTAATGATTCCGGCCGATGACCGCTACACCTTGTGCGTGTCGTCTCAGGCCGGGTGCAAGATGGGGTGCAAGTTTTGTATGACCGGGCGAATGGGATTTAAGGGGAATTTGGAGGTTGCTGAGATAATTTCGCAATATCTTGAGGTTGATGAGAACAATCTGCTTACCAACACTGTTTTTATGGGGATGGGTGAGCCGTTGGACAATTTGGATAATGTCCTGCAGGCAATTGAGGTGCTTACATCGGATTGGGGTTTCGGTTGGAGCCCAAAACGTATTACTTTGAGTACCATTGGGGTGAATGCCGGCAATGAAAGCCCTTTGTATCGTTTTTTGAATGAGTCAAAAGCTCATTTGGCTGTTAGTCTTCATAATCCGCTTCCCGACGAACGTGCGTTGATTATGCCTATGGAGAAGCCTTTTCCTATTCACAGGACTTTGGAGATAATAAGGCAATACGATTTTACCGGGCAGCGGCGTGTGAGTTTTGAATATATTATGTTCAATCATTTTAACGATACCAAGGCTCATGCAGATGCAATTGCACGTCTTCTGCGTGGTTTGGAGTGCCGTGTGAATCTTATTAGGTTTCATGCTATTCCGGATTCTCCTTTGGAAACCTCTCCAATGCCTGTTATTGAGGCATTTAAAGAGAGACTTAATGCTGCCGGGGTTACGGCTACTGTTAGGGCGAGCAGGGGGGAGGATGTGTTTGCGGCGTGTGGAATGCTAAGCACAAGAAAAAATCCAATAAAAAGGTAGCTTCTGCGTTTTACTCAATTTTCAAATCCTCACGTACAATAAGTACGCTCCGGTGTTGAAAATTTCGCAGGCCTTGAATCTACACTTTTTATTGAATTTTTTGCAGTTGGAAGTTAGCTTTTGTAAGTTTTGCATTTGCGCTTTTTATTTAACTTTTAAGTAAAGAAGGCGTTGGCGTTAGCATTTTTTAATAGTAAAGAAAGTAGAGAGAGTAAAGTTAAAGCCAAAGCTAAAGCTATTCAAATATTTATGTAATGAAGAGAATACTGTCTGTTTTATTTGTTCTGTTAGCGATATGCGGGTTGCATGGTTCTGTACTTGCTCAGCAGGTGACTGAGAGTTCAGATGCTTACCTTAAGAACCTTCCTGTTATAAACAAAAAGGGGAGGCCTACGGTTGGTCTCGTCCTTTGCGGTGGAGGTGCGAAAGGTGCTGCGCATATTGGTGCAATAAAGGTATTGGAGGAGTATGGTGTTCCTGTAGACCTTGTTGTGGGTACAAGTATGGGTGCGTTGGTTGGTGGTATGTACTCCATGGGTTATACTTCACACCAAATGGATTCCATTATTTCTAATTGTGACTGGAAGTTCCTTCTTAGTGACAAGACAGACAGAAAAGATGTGTCGTTTAACGCAAAACAGACAAGCAGCAAACTGCTTTTGAATATCCCTTTTGGCAACGTGTTTAGGATGAATGTGCGTAAAGGGGAGACTAACGCTGTGGATTATGTGTTGCCGGGAGGTTATGTGAGCGGGCAGAATGTCTCTAATCTGCTTAACAGCCTCTCCATAGGGTATCAGGATTCCGTGGATTTTATGAAGATGCCCATCCCTTTTGCATGTGTTGCTACAGATCTGTCAACCGGTAACGCTGTGGTTCTTAGAAAGGGAAGTGTGCCAATGGCAATGAGGGCCAGTATGGCAATCCCAGGTTTTTTCTCTGCTGTAGAGTTAGACGGAAGAGTTTTAGTAGATGGCGGAGTGGTGGATAATTTTCCTGTGGATGTTGCAAGAAAAATGGGGGCAGATATTATTATTGGTGTGGATGTGCAGAGCCCTTTGGCAACCAAGCAGGAGCTTAAGTCTATTAATCAGGTTATAATGCAGTTGGTTGGCCTTACCGGAAACGAATTGTACCTTAAGAATGTTAAGGATGTAGATATATACATAAAGCCCGATGTCCTTGATTTTACCACATTCAGCTTTAATAAAGAGAATATAGGTTCATTGGTCAACAATGGATATATAGCGGCAATGGAGAGGTCTGCAGAGTTAGAGGAGCTGGTAAAGAAATGTGGAAAGGTTACACATGAGCAACGTTTGCAGGCGGAACCGGCGCAAGAACTTGAGACTGGCTTCTTTTATATAGACAAGATTGTTTTGGATGGTGCAAAAAGAGATGACATTTATTGGCTGAAAAGTAAGCTCAACATTAAAGAGAAGACAATAGTGGATGGTAGTGATATTTTGAGAGCCGTCTCTATCCTTACAGGAACAAAGGCTTTTGCAAGCGTTGCATATCTTATAGATACGGATGAAAAAACAGGTATCTCCACACTTACGTTCAAATTAACAAGAGGCCCTGTAAATGTTCTTGGACTTGGTGCAAGATATGACTCCGAGGAGGCTGCCGCAATACTGCTCTATCTTGGAATGAACGTGAATGCTTTGGATGGACCTCAGCTGGCTGCAACAGGTAGATTAAGCTATAATCCATACGCCAAGGTAGATTTTTCATATCTGTTCAAGAATCTTCCAAGGATAAATCTAAACTACACCTTTAGGTCTGTAAAGATGAATATCTATGAGAGTGGAGAGGACAGAAACTATCTCTCTTTCCTGCATAACAAGATAGATTTTTCGCTGTCTAACAGATATCTGAGGAATTTTAACTTCACCTTTGGCGCAAAGTTGGATTTTTATACATACAGGGAGTTGATAGAGCCGTTTAAGGAGATAAAATATTACAAGGACGGAGTCAACTATTTGAGCTATTATTTTAATGGGAGAATGGATAATAGGGATGCCACATATTTTCCAACCAAAGGGGCGGCGTTCAATGTGGATTTTGCTCTAACTCATACTAATTTCAGAAGTAACTTTAGGATGTTTGCATCTCTTATGGCAAACTTTGAGACTGTCTGTTCGATATCTGACAGGTGTGCCATTATACCGTCTGTGTATGGGCGTTTCATTATTGGGAATGAACATCAATTGCCTTTCCAGAACTATATTGGTGGTGAGGAGGCCGGGAGATACATGTCTCACCAGATGCCGTTTATAGGTATCAACTATGCAGATATATTCCCAAATTCGGCAGCTGTAGTGCGATTGGATTTTAGAACAAGAATTGGTAAGAAACATTATGTAACGGCTATAGGGAATGTTGCAAGGTACGGCGGTTCTGTAGACCATCTTTTTGGCTCTTCCGGAAGCGGTATTTGGGGAGCCGGCGTAAAGTATGCCTATGACACCCCTATAGGGCCTCTTGGTATTAATGTCCACTATTCAGACCACAACAATAAGGTTGGTGCATACGTTAACATAGGTTACTATTTTTAAAAAAAATAATGATTTTGGTCTGTTTGTTGATAAATTAGAGCTATCTTAGTGATAAGAATTGCTCTAAACGGAAATATTTGTAAAAATAAAAGAATTATGGAGACAAATGACAAGAAACAATGCAGATATAATCTCACGGGAGTGTGGATTATGATTGGTTTGGCAGTGTTGGGACTATTTATCTATTCCGCTGCCTCACTAATGAAGTCTTATGACAGAACAGTTTATGTAAGAGGACTTTGTGAAAGGACTGTGAATGCAGACAGGGTTGTATGGCCTATCTCTTATAAGATAATAGGAGACGACCTTATAAATCTTTATGACCAGATGAACCATAATAACAAGGTAATAACAGACTACCTTAAGGGGCATGGGATAGCGGAGAGCGATATATCAGTTGGTGTTCCTAATGTTGTGGATCTTAAGGCAGACAGGTATTCATCTCAAGACAGGGTTGTTGCAAGATACAATATAACGGCTGTCATTACGGTAATTTCGCACGATGTAGACAAAGTTAGAAAGGCTATTGACGGGCAGACTGCTCTGCTTAAGAAATCTATTCCGCTCAATACAGAGGATTATAGGTACAATACCAACTACTTCTTTGACGGACTTAACAGCATAAAGCCTCAGATGGTGCAGGAGGCTACCGCAAACGCACGTGAGACTGCAGAGAAGTTTGCTGCTGATTCCAAGAGCAAATTGGGTAAGATTAAAACTGCTTCACAAGGACAGTTCTCAATTGAATCTGTGGATGAAACAACACCATACGTAAAGAAGGTGAGAGTTGTTACAAGTGTTACCTATTTCCTTAAGTAAGCGTTAAAAAATAAGTTGGTAAAGATTACCAACTTGTTTTTTTAAGATTACTAAGTAGACAGCTTACGATATGAGTTGGTACAGAAAATAATATATAAGCATAACTCTCTTTGAGAGAACAGGATACTCAATAACGGCCTCTGTGTCAGATGTCTTGTATGTATGTTCATTTATCCCTGCCGTAAAGAGTATGGCGGGGATATTTTTTTCTGCAAAGGGGGCTTGGTCAGACATCTTGTAAAAAAGTTTTCTAAAGGTTTCGCTGCCGTAAAAACTATAGTCTATATCTAATCCTATTTTGCAACTTCGGTTGCTGAAATCGAGTTGTTTGCCGGCCCAATCATCCAAATACTCATTACCTATGGCAATAATGTAATCTTTGCTGTCGTTTGGTGCAGCCAATGATGTCCCAATCTGATCTATGTTAAGCATAACGCAGATATTACTGTAGTTTATCTTTGTCTTCCTAACAAAAAAGCTGCTCCCGCTCATGCTCAGCTCTTTGCCGTCAAAAGCAATAAACAGTATGTTTTTGCCTATTTTAAGGCCGTCATGCTTCATCTTTGATACTGCTCTTGCAATGGCAATAAGTGCCGCCGTTCCGGATGCGTTATCATCTGCCCCCCTGTATATCTGTCCGTTTATTGTCCCGCGGTGATCATAATGTGCGCCAACGATAATGTACTCGTTGGAACCTGTGTCAGACGATATTTTACCTATAACATTAACTCCTCTCTTGCCGTTTGTTGCAGTGAATGATTGATAATATGATAATCCGTAAGGCTCAAGTCCTGCGTCTGAAAAGGCGTCTGAAATATATTTAGATGCAGCACTGCCCCCCTCCGAACCTGTTGCCCTGCCTGCCTGTTCTTCCGATGTGAGAAAAACAATATCCTTCTGCAATTTGTTAGGAAGCATAAAATAGGTATAAGCCTCGGAGGAGTGATTCTGCGCAGATGCAGAATTTGACAGAGCGGCCGGGGCCAACATGATCAAAGCCCCCAAGATAAGGGCTTTGACAGAGCTGTATATAGTGCAGTGTATTTTCATTAATTATCTTTTTCTGTACAATATTTTTTTATTACGCTGTAGGCGTCTTTTATTCCCAATTCTCCTGCCTTGCTTAAATCTATGCAACCTTTCTCCTTGTCTTTTAGGTAGATAAGTACAAGCCCCCTGTTGTAGTAAGCCTCTGCAAGTGCAGGATACAGATCCAGTGCTTTGCTGTACTGATTTATTGATTCGGGCAGATCTTGAGATAAACAGTAAAGGTTTCCAAGGTTAAAGTATATATAAGGGAAAGCGGGCATTATTGAGGCGGCCTTGGTTAGGTCGTGTATTGCCGGGGTATAGTCGTATTGCCTGTAGCTTCTCTCTTGAACCCTTGCTCTTGCTGTGCGTGAGTTATCCAATGATAGTGTCTGCACATTGTTCTCCATGGATGAGATGAAATCTATGGTCTCTGCCTGCAATGCACCTCTGTTTATGTAGAGGAACGGGTTGTCGGGGTCTAATTCTATAGCTTTGTTGTAGCTGTCCAATGCCTTGTTAAATTCGTTTCCGTAGCTCTCTATGAGTGCAAGTGCAAAGAGGTAACGGCTTTTTGTCTGTGGATCCCGGCTGCTATTTACTCCGGTCTGCATCTCTGCACGTTGTAGATCTGGCGATACGTCATCATCTTTGTAATCAGATAATTTAATTGTTACGGGGAGAGATTTTATAAAGCTTTGCATCGCTTTGTCTTCGTATTCAGACTGCAGTGCCATAAGGGTATTGTTATCCCTTACAATATTGAATCTGAACAGCGGTTTAAGCCTTATATCTATATCTCTGTGTTGGAGGAGCTCGTTGTCAAAATCTTTTTTTGCAAAGTCTGCATCTAACGCAAGCAGTTTGTCATATTTTTTTGTGGTATCTGCAAATATGGAGCTTGCTATACTGTCGCTTTGTATTCTGTTATACTCTCTTATCTTCTCTTTCGCTATCTCCGAGTCTCTCTTGGCAGATGTATATTGCCCAAGATTGTACTTTGCGTATGAGCGGTTCATGTAGGCTTTTGCAAAATCCGGGTAGAGATTAATGGCTTGTGAGTAGTCGTCCATGGCATTCCTGTACTGTTTCAGCTCTAAATATACCCCCGCTCTGTTAAAATATGCAAGAACATTGTTAGGGTTTACTGCAATCACTCTGTCATAGTCGTCGAGTGCGTTGTTGTAATCTCCTGCCTGTGTTCTTATTAATGCACGGTTGTAAAGTGTGAGTGCGTTTCCCGGGTCCAATTCGAGAACCTTGTCCAAGTCTGCCAATGCCCCCCTTATATCCATCTCCTCGTATCTTATAAGAGCCCTGTTGAACAGTGCAAAACTGTTTGCAGTATCGAGCTTTACGGCCTTGTCCAAATCTTTTATTGCATTTTTGTTATCATGCTTTAGAGCGTATATTCTAGATCTCCTTATATAGCCTTCAGGGTCAAAGGCATCTAATTTTATGGCCTTGTTGTAATCCTCCAATGCTTTTGTGGTGTCGCCAAGATATAGATAGGATGCACCTCTGTTAAGGTATGCGTCTGATATTTTTGGCTCATTCTTTATGAATCTGTTAAAGTCTGATATTGCCTTTTCAAACTGTTGCGAGAGAAAATATGTTACCCCGCGGCTAAAGTAAAGCCCCGTATAGCCGGGCCTTAGGTCTACGGCCTCTGCAAGGTCTTTAAGTGCTAAGTCGTATTTACCTGTTCTGCTTAATGTTATGGCTCTGTAATGGTATGCGGGGGTGTAGATGGGATTTATCTTTATGGCTTGATCAAAATCTTTCTCGGCGCCAATGTAGTCTCCCAAGTTGTATTTTGCGATGCCTCTAAAGAAAAAGGCATCGTATGAGAGGGTATCGAGCCGAGAGAGTACGTTAAAGTTCTCTATGGCTTGGGAGTACTTTCCGTCGATAAGTGACTGACGGCCTCTCATAAACAACTGATTGAGGTCGTATTGGGCAGAGACTTTGGTATTTGCAACAATAATGAGCAAAAGGGCAATTGCTACAGATACCGGTAATTTTGTCAACCTTTTGTACATCTGTTATTTTCTTCTTCTTTTCTGGTGTTTTTTGCTTAAACTTCTCAACGAGCTGCTGGCCCTCACAAGAGCCTCGTCTTTGTTGATGTAGCGGAATGCAAATGTTGTCAATAATCCTGCCACAAGCGGGAATGCACATGTAACGGAGAATCTGTACTCGCCCCACATCTTGGTTAGCATGTAGATTATCCAGCCCTGAAATGCCAAGAGTATTACAATATTGTATATACAGAGCCTCATCTGCAACGGCCTGTTCTTAAAGAGAAATATTGTTACAAGTGAAATGACAAATGCTACAATAGAGAAGATTGTAAAGGGCCTGTACTCCATATATGATATTGCAGTTTCTGCATTTGTTGCAAAGTCAGTGCAGAAGATGGAAAACAGCAGTGCTGCTGCAATAAACAAAAATAGTGTCTGTATTCTCTGAATCATTTTGTGATGCTTTTTATTGTTTAGGGATACAAAAATATAAATTATTATTCAGAAGCCTCTTTTAAATGTTTTAAATCTGAAATTTTACTACCTTTGACCTTTCGTTAAGAGGTTGTTTTTTACTGCTTCGTTATGGTGCGCTACAAGATAATGATGTTGGTGGCGCTGTTTTTTGTTTTTTTAGGATTTTTAAATTGATTTTTTATGGATAAAATTGGTGCATCGGAACTTATAATCAATTCAGACGGTTCTGCTTTTCATCTTCACCTTAAGCCGGAGGAGCTGGCAGATACGGTTATACTTGTTGGAGACCCCGGGAGGGTTGATATGGTATCCTCTTTCTTTGAGGAGAAGGAGTTCAGGCATCAGTCAAGGGAGTTTGTTTCTGTGACGGGTAAATATAATGGAAAGAGGATGACGGTTCTATCTACCGGCATTGGAACAGATAATATTGATATTGTTGTAAATGAATTGGATGCCCTTGCAAATATTGATTTCAATACCAGAGAGGTGAAAAAGGAGAAAAAGAGTCTTACAATTTTAAGGATAGGAACTTGCGGGGCAATACAACCGGATATTCCTATTCACTCTTTCATATTCTCCCATGTCTCGGTTGGTTGCGATGGTTTGCTCAACTGGTACAAAGACAGGGATAAGGTTACTATGGTTGAGATGGAGGAGGCCTTTAAGGAGTTCGTTGGTTGGAACAGACATCTTCCGGATCCATACTTTGCACAGGCATCTGATGTGTTGATAAAGTTGTTTGAGGATTGTACGGTTAAGGGTGTCACAATCTCTGCGCCCGGATTTTACGGTCCTCAAGGTAGAGTGTTAAGATTGCCTCTTGCAATGCCGGATATGGTTGAAAGGTTTGAGAAGTTCAGATATAACGGTTACAGGATTACAAATTTTGAGATGGAGGGCTCTGCTCTTGCCGGTTTGTCCCATCATCTTGGACATAGGGCCGGAACGGTCTGCTGTGTAATTGCAAATAGGTATGTAAAGGCTGCGGATCCTAATTACAAGCCTGCTGTTGAGAAGCTTGTGAAGTTGGCTTTGGAAAAATTGTCAACGTTATAGCTTAACTTCCCGACAAAGTGTATAACAAAAAGAGGATGGCCATATAGTCATCCTCTTTGTTGGAGCGGAAAACGGGATTCGAACCCGCGACCCTCAGCTTGGGAAGCTGATGCTCTACCAACTGAGCTATTTCCGCATGGGGTCTTTTGAAAAACGGTACAAACTTACAAAAAAGTTATGAACCTGCAATATTATTTGTCAAAGAAAATTTTTTCCGAGCGTAAATCCGGTTCTGCCCTTGCAAAGACAAGCAGGGTAATTGCAACCGTTTCGGTTGCTGTAAGTATTGCCGTAATTGTTGCTGCAATAGCTATTTCTCAGGGATTTAGAAGGGAGATAGGGGACAAGTGCGCAGGTTTTGGGGGGGATATTTGGATCTCTGCTGCCGGTACTCCGTTGTACAATACGGATTATCCGGTATTTGTCGGGAAGCGGATTGTTAATAAAATTAAGGGGCTTGGCTTTGTGCGCTCTGTATACCCTGTTGCCTATACGCAGGGGCTTATAAAGATGCCGGATGAGGTGGAGGGGATTGTCTTTAAGGGGATAGATTCTGCATATAATTTTTCGTTTTTGGAAGGGTATATTGTTGAGGGAAAGTTACCGCTGTATGGCGGGGATGAAACGTCAAATGATGTTGTTATCTCTGCCGTGTTGTCTAAGGCGTTGGGACTGTCTGTTGGGGATAAGATTGAGACATATTTTGTTAGGGATGATATAAAGGTGAGGAGGTTTGTGGTGACGGCCATATATTCTACGGGGATGGATGATATGGATAGGTCGTTGGTGTATGGTGATATACGCCATGCAAGGAAGATTAACGGATGGGGGGCGGAGGAGGTGTCTGGTTACGAGTTGATAACGGAAAAGAGTGGAATGGGTGAAGGGGCTGTTTATAAGATGGGTGTTGAGGATTGTATCTTTTTGGAGAATGGGGATGTTCCGGAGGAGGAGCTGTCTGATTCTATAATTGTTAATACTTCTGAGGAGCTTTTTTACAATTTGTACGACTGGTTGAATTTGATTGACCTTAATGTGCTTATTATTCTGATTCTTATGATTGCGGTGTCCGGGTTTAATATGGTGAGCGGGGTGCTTATACTTATTTTTGAGCGTATGTCTCATATTGGGTTGCTTAAGGCTTTGGGAATGAGAAACGGGTCAATTGTGAAAATCTTTATGTTTAGCGCTGCGCGGATTATTCTTGCCGGCCTGCTTGTTGGAAATGTGGTTGCTCTTCTTTTTTGTGCGGTACAGAAATTTTACAGGATTATTCCGCTGGATTCGTCAAACTATTTTGTAAGCAGTGTGCCTATATCTTTTGCATGGGGGTGGATTATTGGGGTAAATCTTATTCTGTTGGTTGCCATAATGATAATTCTTTTTATGCCGCTGCATTTCATTCAGAAGGTGTCGCCTGCAAAGACTTTGGTGTCTAAGTAGCTTTGGCTCTATCTAATTTAATTTTGAAGGCCAACGCCAAAGCTAACACTAACGCCAAAGCTATTTTAACTCATAATTAGAAACAGTTTTTCTCTCCGTGCCAATCAACTGCTTA
>UQWT01000051.1 GCA_900544815.1 uncultured Bacteroidales bacterium
GATATGATCCTCACCAAAGTAGAAGAAGAATAAAATATATGCAGTCTACTAACCCGAAAGAGAATATACCGCTATATTCAATATCAGTTATTGCATTGGCATCCCCTCTTTCGGGTTATATCTTTAGAGGATTAACGGCCTATAACAATCACTTTATAGTGGCAATCATATTATTAAGCGCATTGTTTATAGTTTATGGCGTATGGACAGTTTTTGAGTTAATAGAAGAAATATTGAAAGTAAAATTAAGGAAGTCAAAAGCCAAAGCTTAATATATAAGCGTATCGACAGTTTTAAAGTTAACAGAAGGAAAGTAAAAAATATATAGCAGGGAACTATAAAAGTTTAATAACTGATTTTTTAGATGAGCTAAATAGTATGACTATAAACAGTTCACGAATATATTTTGCTAACATGGAAGATTTGCTTAATAATCAAGAACATAAAGAACTGCGTGTAGGTTTTAGGGATCCTAAAACATATCAGTCTAACAGTGTTAGACAATCACGGCTCTCTATATTTTTCAAGAAACCCCGACAAACTAAAATGGTATCTTGTTGTTGAAGACTGGGAACCGGATTTGAATTTTCCATTGGAGTTAACAATTCCTTCCGATATGATTCTTACTAAAGTGGAAGAGTAGTGCAGTATATCTAAAACAGAAGATTCATACTACTATATGTTTTGTGAGATATGTTACTGCAGATGAATTAGAGATATTTATGGGGCGACTAAAAATTCTTAGACGCCCTCATAAATATTGTTTGCCAAAACAATGGCGGCTACAGACTCAAGGATTACAGGACACCTTAGAGCAATGCAGGCATCGTGTCTTCCCGGTGCGGAGAAGTCTGCTATCTTGTCCGTTGCAAAATTGTAGGTCTGCTGAGGCTTTGCTATGCTGGATGTAGGCTTGATTGCAACTCTAAATAGAATTGGATTGCCGTTGGAGATGCCTCCGTTAATACCGCCTGCTCCATTCTTTGCAGTGTGCCCCTCCTTGTCTATGAAAGGGTCATTGTGCTCGCTGCCCCTCATTGCTGCAGCTGCAAAACCGTCTCCAAACTCAATACC
Organism: uncultured Bacteroidales bacterium; assembly: GCA_900544815.1. Classification (GTDB taxonomy): domain Bacteria; phylum Bacteroidota; class Bacteroidia; order Bacteroidales; family UBA932; genus Egerieousia. The sequence continues at coordinate 1,075 of UQWT01000051.1, forward strand.
TCTTACGGCAGGAACAGAAAAGGCAAGATGTGATATCTGAGACTCCAAAGAGTCAAAGAAAGGTTCCCCTAATCCTACAGGGACATTGTTGCAGCAACACTCTATTATGCCGCCAACAGAGTCACCATCCATAATAGCTCTATCAAGAATCCTGTCCCAGTTGTAAGGAAGTCTTTCAACCCCCTTAACCCCTGTTATGACATTGGAAACACCGCTCTCCCAATCTGCAGGTTCGCCACCCAATTCAGTAAGACGGGCCTCTATGCTAATAGGAGAGATTATCTTTTTTGCTATAACTCCTGCGGCAACCAAAGTTAGAGTAAGTCTACCTGAGAAGTGCCCTCCGCCCTTAATGTCATTAAAGCCGTGAAACTTCTTGTATGCAGCGAAATCGGCATGCCCTGGGCGTGGGATATCTCTGAATGTTGAGTAATCCTTGCTCCGTGCATTACTGTTTCTAAAGATAATACAGATTGGAGCACCTGTGGTGTGTCCGCCGGATACCCCAGACATTATCTCCGGGAAATCATCCTCGTACCTGGTAGTAGTCCCTTTTCTACCGCTTTTCCTGCGCTCAAGATCTTCTAAAAAATCGTCGGCAGACAGGGGAATCCCGGCAGGGGTGCCATCTATGACTACACCTATCATCTGTCCGTGAGATTCTCCAAAAACAGAAATTCTAAATTTGTTGCCGTAGGAGTTCATAAGATTATATATTATATAGTGTTGAAAATCAAATAAAAAGTGCAAATGCAAGGCTTGCGAAGCTTTTCATACCGGAGCGTACTTAAGGTACGTGAGGATTGAAAAGTTGAGTGTAACGCAGCAGTTGCCTTTTTATTTGGTTTTTATTAATTAATAGAGGAGGCTACTACATTACTAACCAATGACCTCAACCTTACAACCCCACCCTTATCCTCAGGGTGTACACGATGTGTCAAAAGGATAACAGCACATTTGGCAACAGGATCTATAACAATAGAGGTGCCTGTATAACCTGTATGCCCGTATGTCCTTACAGGATCAAAGATGTTACCGTTGCAAGATGCGTATGGAGAGTAGTTGTCCCATCCTAGAGAACGTCCAAGCTGTTTGGTCTCCTCAGGAACGCGGGTCATTGTTTCAACCGTGAGTCTGCCAAGAAGATTCTTGTCTTTGTATGTTCCGCCGTTCATAAGTGCAGCTGCAATAACGGCAAGGTCGTCTGCTGTAGAGAAGACACCTGCATTACCGGAATTGCCATGATTCATTATACGTGCGAGAGGGTCGTGTACAACACCTTTAAGTACAGAGCCATCAAGCTGTTTCTCTGTTGGAGCAATGCGCTCTATGTATGCTTTGTCTTTTTTATTCAAAGGATTATAGCAGGTTGAGGTAAGTCCCATCTTGTCAAAGATATTCTCCTGTGCATAATCCTCCAACTTCTTACCGGTTATGTTCTGAAGCACATTCTGCAGGGTAATGAAGTTAAGACAGCTGTACTGGAAGTCTGTAGTAGGCTTGTACACACGCTTCATGGTGCAGATATAGCTCATAAGGGAATCAGGGTCTGCAGCACCCTTCTCCTTTATAACAACATCCGGTTGAACGTATGGAGGGAGACCAGATGAGTGTGTTAAAAGGTCTATAATTCTAATATTCACCTTCTCTCCTGTCTTTGGGTCTACATAAGGTTGAAAACCGGGAATATACATATCAACCCTGTCTATAAGCCTGAATCCACCCTCTTCCAATAGGTGCATCATACTTAATGTTGTTCCAACACACTTGCTGCATGAGGCTAAGTCGAATACGGTATTTTCTGTCATCTTCTCAACAGAAGGATATACAGACTTGTTGCCGTAAGCCTTTTTATATACCATTTTACCATCCTTTACAACCGCGATTACAGCTCCGGGGATCTCTTTTTCCCCAATTGCAGCATTTATAATATCATCCACTCTCTGCAATTTTTTTGAGTCCATACCCATCTCTTCTGGAGTAGCTGCCTCCAAAACAGTAGTTTCAATTTTAGCAGCACCTTTTTTCTGGGCATTAAGAGATAAAGCTCCAAATAGCAACAAACCGCAAATTGCGGTAAATTTTAAAATTCCAACTCTCATAGTAATATCAATTAGTTTTTAAAATCAAGTTTCTGTGGATAAACGCCGGCATCTACAAGCTCTTTAATTTTGTCCATTACCCCCTGTTTGTCCGAAGCGTATGTTACGCCAAACCATTTTGCATCTGTGTCAAGGACCTTCACCTTTGATATTCCATCCTCAATAAGACGACTTACAACGGTAGGGATAAAGAACTCGGATTTAAGCTCGTTGCCGCTCTCTTTGAGAAAGTCAACGAACATCTTCTCTGAATGTTCAAAATAGTCCGGAGTAAAGCCCCACATATTCATGGATACAGGGGTATTCTCCTCTAACATAACCCATTCGTCGTTGTCATCTTTATAGCATGGGATACCGTCTACACGCATAACCTTTGTCCGCTCAACCACCTCTGTAAGGTACCCGTTGCGGTTCTTTACACATACACCCCTTGCCACGGTACCGCTATCAGACAGTGTATTTCCAACCCTGTACCCAACCATACAGTACTCATTCTTTTTTCCGTTCATCCTAACCAACTCCTCTGCAAGAGCTTCAAACCCCTCTTTGCCATAGAAATCATCTGCATTGATTACTGCAAACGGCTCATTGATAACCTCTTTTCCCATTAGAACAGCATGGTTGGTGCCCCAAGGCTTCTCTCTTCCTTCCGGTACCTTGAACGGCTCAGGAAGTTTGTCGAGACCCTGAAAAACAATCTCTACAGGTATATGATCCTTGTATTTAGAGAGGATCTTCTCCCTGAAATCCTGCTCAAAATCTCTCCTTATTGCAAAAACGACCTTTCCGAAACCTGCCCTTATAGCATCAAAAATAGAGTAGTCCATTATGGTTTCGCCATTTGGACCAACACCGTCCAACTGCTTTAAACCACCATATCTGCTGCCCATTCCGGCAGCGAGCACAAATAGCGTAGGCTTGTCTGTGTTACAAAGTTCTTTGTTCATCGTATCTTTATGTTAGATGTTAGATTAATCCTTAAAAATCACTCCCTGTCAAGGCTCGGTAAAAAAGAGACGGTCTCTCTTAACGGCACTATATTGAGCAGAAAAATGACACGAGTAAAGGTACAGAAAAATCCACTAATATTCCGTGGAAAATTGAAATAAATGCCAAATTTTTTCCGCACACAGAGGTAATTATTGGTAAAGTGGTATCCATGGTTGTGGCTCCCCCTACGCAGATAGGGGCAAAAATACCAAAATATCTATAGAACAGTGGAGCCCCAAGCAGACCGTAAATTTCGCGCAATATATTGGCTAGAAGTGCTACAGTTCCAAGCTGGGTAGCCATCTGTATTCCAACGGAGGGTTCTGTGAGTTGCGTAATAAGTATGGAGGAGAGCGAATAGTATGCAAAGCCGCTGCCAATGGCCATGCTGTCAAAAAATCCCCATTTTGAGATAAAGAGAGCCGCAATAGCAGTAAAGATAAGGGTCCCGACAATTGTTCCAAGAGGGATAAGGAGCATCTTTGGCCTTATGGCCTTTAGTATCTCCTTAAGGTTCTTGTCACTGCCTATGCTCGCCCCAACCTGTATCATAAGCAGATAGAGTACCCATTGAGTGACAGACCCGTTTGCCAGTGGTGCCGGAAGCGTAGCATAATTTAATAGGAGATAGCCAAGCAAAGCCCCTAATATAAAAAATACTACCACCTTTATACTACCCATCATTGCACTCCCACCAACGTTCTCGTTTCCCTTTTCAACGCCAAAGCTAACGCCCTCCTCTTCTCCAACACTTTCTCTACTCTCTCTACCCTTAAATTTGCCAACGCCAAAGCCCTTCTCTTCGCCAACGCCCTCCTCTCTCTTAAAGAAAAACATATAGACAAATTTCGCCGCTATACAGCTTCCTGCAACAGCCATTGTTGATATAAAAAGGGCGTTTCCACCAAGTGTAGGGAGGTTGGATATGACCTCATTGTTTGCGCCAACAGATATTCCAAGAAAGAACAGCAGAAGATATATGGTTATCGAGATTCCCTTTGAAAGATGCTGCAGGCAGCTCACCTTCCTTAAAATATAACCGGCAAATATGCCGCAGAATATTAACCCTAAAACTGTGAACATGGTAATGTAGTTTTTTATTTTGGATGCAAAACAGTCTTAATAAGATCTATAAACCGAGGAAACGACTTCTCAATACATTTTATGTTGTTGAGCCTTACCGGTACAGGCAGTTTGCAGGAGAGGACAATGAGACTCATGGCTATCCGGTGGTCGTTATGTGTATCAAACAGCAACGGTGTGCAGGCCAACCGCTTTGTGTCCCACCCCTCTTTGTTGAGGCGTTTGCTGTCTCCTTCAATTATAAGTGAATCATTCTCAATGTATATTTTCACCCCTGTCTTTAGCAGCTCGCTGCAGATGGACTCGGCACGGTTGCTCTCCTTCTCTGCAAGTCTGTGTACCCCTTTTATTGTAGAGGTGCCGTTGCAGAACAGTGCAAGAACAGATAAAACAGGAAAGAGATCCGGACAATCCGTTGCATCAAAGTTAAAATGGCTCAGCTGCCTTGTATCATTTGTACGTCTACTGCAGATATTGCAGACATTTGCGATGGTTTCATCTGCCTGATTGCTGCCAAAAGAGATTCCTGCAATATTAATATTCGCCCCAAGAGTCTGTAAAACTTTAAAATATGCCGCAGAACTCCAATCCGCGGCCAATCTGTACTCACATGGAGTATATTCCTGATTGCCTGCAATTGCAAATTCAATATCCTTGTCTTTGGTTGTTTTCTTACAAACGACAGAGAATTTTTTTAATACCTCAACGGTTAAATCAAGGTATGGTACACTGGCCGGGTTTTCTACATGTACAACTATATTCCCCTTTTGCAATGGCAAAGCCATAAGTATCCCGGATATTGTCTGAGAACTGCAGGCTCCGTTTATGACAATTTTATTTGGTGCTCCTGCATTGCAAACCGCGTTGTCCATATTGACAGCTGCTGCAGAGAAAAAAACGCTTTCAATGGTTATAGGCAGTGTTGTCTTTTTGCTATTACTAACTGTGTTAGAGTACTTTATACCGCATGACTTTAATATGCTCACAGATTCGGACAGGTCTCTGTTCAAGATAGATCCTCTACCATTTAATGTTACCCTTTTCCCTGTGCTCCGGGCAATAATTGCAGATAACGGCATGAGCAATCTGGTAAGTAATCCGGATTCTCCAATATTAAGTTCAATATTATTACCCTCTGTACCTTTGCATAGGCTAAAGGCTCCCGGGGAGAAAATCTTTAATGTCTCGGCAGATTCTCCATACGCTTTATCGTCTTCATTGATGCGTTCAACCCTGCATCCTAATGCTGTAATGGCAGATATTGCCGCTTCCGAATCGTTGCAGGGGGTATAGTTGAGGAGCGTTGTTGTGCCGTTTGACAATGCCGCTGCTATGATGGCTCTTTGAGAGATGCTCTTGGAGCAGGGGATACGTATACCTGCCGGTGTGGCGGATTTGTTTGGAAGCTGAGGATTGAACAGATACGGATAGCTCGCGGGATTCAATATCTGCTCTGCCTCATCTGCACTGTACTGCCCGGGGGCTGTTTCTGCTCCATCTATGCTGCAGTATGTAAACGGAGATCCAAGGCTAAGACAACTAAGCCTTGTAAATCTGCCGGCTTCACCCATGGCAAAGGCTATAAGCGGAACAGTATGGCCATCTTTGTGAAAGTTGTATAGAGAAAGAACCCGCATGGCATCCTCTGTGGTGTGTGCTGTTGTTACAATCTTAACAACAGCTGCCCCCTTCCTTTCGCAGAGTGTGCGTATCTGGAAAAGTTCGTCTAAAGATGGGGTTCCTGTAAAGTTATGATATGACATTATAAGCTTGCAACTGTTGGCAACGGCATAAGCCTTTATGTATTCTAAGTGGTCTTGCGAAGCCTCTATCTCTATGTCTGCATATTTAGCTCCATGCCTTATGGCTGCAGTTATGAGTTCAAGTGCCTCTTTTTCTGTTTTGCTGCCACCGGCTCTGTTGCTCCTGCATGTTATGATTAAATTGGGGTTGAGAGATGCCAGCTCTTCAACTTGAGAGGTGCTGAATCCGCACAGATCGCCTCTAAGCTCAGAGAGCCGGCCACACCTTTGGTTGCCGGCCAATATCTCTTTGCATTTTTCAAAGTTCTGCTCCCTTATACTTATGCAGATCATAAAAAGACACTTTTTGTTTATTGTGGGTTACTAAAATAGTTTATAGGCTTTAGCTTTAGCATTGGCATTGGCTTTAGCCTTTGCTTTTGGTAACCGCTCTTCCGCCGATAGACAAGTGGTTCATTACTGTTTTTGATAATATGTTATTTCTTTATCATTTTGTACAAAAACATCATTAGGTACTATAAACTCAGCTAACGCCAAAGCCATATTAGTTTATAGTAAGTTAATTAGTTGATAGCCTTAAAAAAGTTAGTTCTTCATATTTACTCTATAAACTATACACTCTCAACTAAATTAAGGCCAAAGCCAACGCTTAATTTAAGGATGTGACAATGTTGTCCAAATCCACTATGGGGACCATTATATCTCTCACATCATTAAATCCATAAGGCAGGATAAGGTGGAGCTTTCCACCTTCTATCTTTTTGTCGTTCTTTATGTGAGAAATTATCCTTTTGCTGTTTACAGTGGTTGCCTTTTCCGCTCGGCCTCTCTTTACAGCCTCGTTTACAAACTCCTCCATTGTTGTAGGGAATCCGCAGTTGCGGTAGTCTTCTGTTATCTTCTCTGTAAAACTGCTGTTGCCTGCAAGTTTAGATGCCATTATTACCCCTAATGCCACAGCCTCGCCGTGCATGATCTCCGGAAATCCGTTGTCGGGATAATTAAACTCCTTCTCTATGGCATGGGCAAAGGTATGGCCAAGGTTAAGCACCCTCCTTTCGCCCGTCTCAAACTCATCCTTCTCTACAACGGCAAGTTTGTGTCCGGCGCAAATCTTTATCAGTGCTGTAAGCTCCTCTTCGTTGAATATTTTACCGGTAGACGGATCAATGATGCTTCCGCTCTCTTTGACTATATTGTTTATTGTTGAAAAGTATGAGACAGCCCTGTTGTATGATTCCCTGTCATATATGATGAATGTCTTAAGCATCTCTGCAATGCCGGCCCTAAACTCCCTTGGGTGAAGAGATCTTAAAACTTCCGGAGTTATGCCAATCCATTTTGGTTGGTTGATTACTCCAAGTATGTTTTTGTAGCCGTTGAAATTAACACCGTTTTTGCCTCCTATCGAGGCATCTGTCTGTGCAAGCAGAGTGGTTGGAATAAACCCAAAATCCACACCTCTTTTGTATATGCTGGCTGTAAATCCAACTATGTCTGTGGTAATTCCGCCGCCGACTCCTACAATGAAGCAGTTTCTGTCTGCACCTCTCTCCATAAGTCTTCCAACGAGCTTCTCTATGGTGAACATTGTCTTGTTGTTCTCTCCTGTAAAGATGTCTATTACCTCCGATGTTGGTAATAGATTGTTGATAATGAGAGTTTTTATCTGTTCTATTATATGACTTACATTTGAATCTGCTATAATGAAAACAGCCTTGTCTGCCGGAATATTGTTTACCAGCAGTTCTGTAAGTGTGTCGGCGAATTTAAGCATATTTACCATTGGTCATAGCGAGTTTTTGTCAAGTCGCAAAGATACTATAAAGAAACGAAATTGAACGTTTAGGTTAAGTTTATGTTTCAAAGTGCATGAATAATGTAACATCAAACATGTAAAGGTCTACCTTTGCAGCGTTAAGTAAGCGTTAAAAAATAGGTTGGTAAAGGTTTAGCAGTATTTTTGAGAAAAGAAATATAGACCGAAAAGACAATTAAAGATTACCAAGTTATTTTTTAAGATTACTAAATTGAAAACAATGAACAGAACATTTTCATTTTTCTTCTTTTTTTACTTTTACTTTTATCATAAGATAAGAGCAGGAGTTTGATGTAGAAAAATGAACGGTTCGTTTGAAAAGATATTGAAGCTCCTGCTTGTTAAGCGGGGGCTTTTTTTGTAGTACCAAATGATGCTTTTGCATTAAATAAATTAGTTTGTGGTTTATAGATCAGCTTTAGCTTTTGCATTTGCTTTAGCTTAAATTAATCTTTAAGGCCAACGCCAAGGCCAACGCCAACGCTAAGGCCAAAGCCAACGCCAAAGCTAAGGCCATCGCCAATATACAGTTTATGAATAATGTTGCAATTCAAGGAATTTCTAATCTATAATACATTTACAATGAAAAGGTTTGATTTTAAACCTGCAGACAGAATCTCAAAAGTTGCGTAGTATTATTTTTCTGTAAAGCTAAAGGAGATTGCTGCCATGAGAGCAGAGGAACATGATATTATAAATCTTGGCATAGGAAGCCCCGATCTTCCTCCGCACGATAATGTTGTTGAGTCGCTTTGCAGGGAGTCCCATAAGAGTAATGCTCATGGTTACCAGCCATATATTGGTATACCTGAATTGAGAGGGGCTTTTGCAGAATGGTATAAAAGATGGTATGGAGTGGAACTCAATCCAAACAGCGAGGTGCTCCCTTTAATGGGAAGTAAAGAGGGGATAATGCATATCTCAATGGCGTTTTTAAATAAAGGTGATGGAGTGTTGGTGCCAAATCCCGGTTATCCAACCTATACAGGCGCAAGCAAATTGGTTGGCGCAAATATTATAAACTATTCATTGGTAGAGGATAATGGTTGGTGGCCGGATTTTGATTCTCTTGAAAAATGCCATAGAATGGGGATAATAAACTTAGATGCCGTAAAGCTAATGTGGTGCAACTATCCGAATATGCCAACAGGGGCACCGGCAAGCCGTGAACTGTTTGAGAAGATTGTTGCTTTTGGTAGAAAATGGAACATAATAATCTGCCATGACAACCCGTACAGCTTTATCCTTAATGATAATCCTCTTAGTATACTTAGTGTAGATGGTGCAAAAGAGTGCTGTATTGAACTTAATTCGTTGAGCAAGGCATCTAATATGCCTGGGTGGCGAATTGGAATGTTAGCGTCTAATTCAAAATTTGTAGAGTGGATTCTTAGGGTAAAGAGCAATATGGATTCGGGTATGTTTAGGCCAATACAAATAGCAGCAGAGGCTCTTATGCTTCCTCGCAGTTGGTATGAACAGATGAATGAGGTCTATGCCGGCAGAAGAGCGGTGGCTCGTGCCATATTGGAGGCTGTGGGATGCAGGGTAGATGACAGGCAGACGGGACTGTTCCTTTGGGGAAAGATAGTAGGAGGGAGCAGCGAAAGTAGCTGCGAACCAATCTCCAAACAGTTGTGTGACAAGCTGCTTTATAAGTGTGGTGTATTTTTGGCTCCTGGTGCCATTTTTGGCAGCAATGGCAACAACTATATGCGCATATCGCTCTGCTGCGACAATGAGATGCTTTGCAATGCGCTCAGCAGAGTGGAAAACTGTTAGAAAATAAATGTTTTCCAAGTAATTGGAATTTGTAACAAATAAAAATATAATTGGTAATTTTGCTTCCCGACATATAACCGGTTGTGTTACGCGGCGAAGTTTTAATAAGGTAGGGAGATTTAAAATGGATATTCAAAAATTAGATATAAAAGGTATTGACTGCGATAAAAGGCCGCTTGTAATAGCAGGCCCATGCAGTGCCGAGAGCCGTGAACAGGTTTTGAAGACGGCTTTGGAGCTTGCCGCGCAAGGGGTAAGGATTTTTAGGGCAGGAGTATGGAAACCACGCACAAAACCTGGCGGATTTGAAGGAGTTGGAGCTGCTGCAATACCTTGGCTAAAAGAGGTTAAGGAGAAGACAGGTATGCTGTTGGCAACTGAGGTTGCAACACCGGCACACGTGCTTGAGGTTGTAAAAGGCGGTGTGGATTTGGTCTGGATAGGTGCGAGGACCGTAACGAATCCTTTTGCGATGCAGGAGCTTGCCGATTCTCTAAAGGGGGCGGATATTCCTGTCCTTGTAAAGAATCCTGTGAACCCAGATATTGAACTTTGGATAGGTGCATTGGAGAGATTGTATAATGCGGGAATAAAAAACTTGGGCGTCATCCACAGGGGCTTTAGTTCGTACGAGAAAAAACTCTATAGGAATATTCCCCTTTGGTCTATTCCCATTGAGCTCAGAAGAAGATTTCCCAATCTTACAATTTTTTGTGACCCAAGCCACATGGGGGGATGCAGGGAGCTTATTGCCCCTTTGTCTCAGCAGTCAATGGATCTTAGTTTTGATGGCCTTATAATAGAATCGCACTGCTCTCCGGATTTGGCACTGAGCGATGCTGCGCAGCAGGTAACCCCTGATGCCTTGGGCTTTATACTAAAACATTTGGTAATTAGGGAGAATGCGGCGGTTACAGAGGATTTGGAATCGTGGAGAGCAAATATAGATGAGCTTGATGAGGAGCTACTTACACTGTTGGCAAAGCGCATGGCCGTTTCACGCAAGATTGGAAATTACAAGAAGGAGCACGGTATGCCTGTGCTGCAGAGCGGAAGGTATAACCAACTGCTCTCCAACCGTTCAAAGGTGGGGAATAAATTAGAGTTGAGCGAAGAATTTGTAAATCATATAATGAAGACCATACATGAGGAGTCTGTAAAGATTCAGTTGGAGCTATAAGGGTGATATATATGAGAATACTTGTGTTAGGAGCCGGCAAGATGGGCTCATTCTTTACAGACCTTTTGAGTTTTAAGCATGAGGTGGCTGTAATGGAATCCAATCCGTTGAAGATGCGTTTCATATACAACTGTTATAGATTTACCTCGTTAGAAGAGATTGCAGGTTTCAAGCCGCAATTGCTTATAAATTGCGTTACACTATCGGAGACTATTAGTGCGTTTAACGAACTTTTACCGTACCTCCCGCAAGATTGCATTATTTCAGATATAGCTTCTGTAAAGACAGGACTACAAGAGTTTTATGAAAACAGCGGCTTTAGATACGCATCTGTACACCCTATGTTCGGCCCCACCTTTGCTAACTTGGGCAATTTACAAAGCGAAAATGCCATAATAATAAGACAGCCTGCAAATGAGGCAGTACCAACTGCTAACCAAACAGGTTGCAGTATTGCCGGTAGAGGAACAGACCCACAAGGTGTGGCCTTCTTTAAAGAGCTGTTTGGAACACTAAAACTTAATGTAAGAGAGTATACTTTTAAAGAACATGACGAGGTGGTTGCTTATTCGCTGTCAATACCATTTGCATCCACCCTTGTGTTTGCCTCAATAATGAAGCATCAGGAGGTGCCTGGAACCACATTTAAAAAGCATCTTGCTATTGCGCGAGGGTTGCTTGGCGAAGATGACTACCTTCTAACAGAGATTCTGTTTAACCCCAACACACCTGAACAGTTGGAAAAAATCACAAAAAAACTTAAACAGATGTTAAGTATAGTTGAAGAACGAGATACCGCGCGAATGAGGGCCTTTTTAGATGAGGTGAGGTGAAGTAAGTATCGGTAAACAACGATAAGTATAAATAGGAATATGGGGTGTAACTCAATGAGTTATACCCTATTTCTTTTTATGCCGCTTTTCTTTGACTTTGCTTGTTATTCGGATTTTTATTATATATTTGTACCATAATTGTACCGACACTTAAAAGTAGATAATGTGACACTTATAAAAATAGCGGTATTGAGAATGAAGAATATAAGTAAAAAGTAGATTATGCCAGCAGCAAAATTTGAAATAACACGTCAATGCAAGATTTGTGGAGAAACCTTTGTTGCTAAAACCATTGAATCGTGGTATTGCTCTCCCAAATGTTCCAAAATTGCATGGAAACGGCGCAAGGAAGAGGAACAGAGATTGCAAAGATTGGACGAAGTGGTTAAGAAGATACCCAAATCCAAAGAGTACATCACGGTTCCTGAAGCATACGCTTTGTTTGGCATAAGCAAGGAAACTCTTTATCGTTTAATTCGTAAGGGTACAATCCCAAGTGTGAATGCCGGAGAAAGGCAGACTTTACTATCAAAAGAAGAATTGATGAAACTCTATCCTCTCCGAAAGAAAGCTCTCACAAAGCCAAAGCCTATTGCCAGGCTGTATAGTCTGGAGCCAAAAGACTGTTACACCATTGGAGAAATCACAGAGAAGTTTCTTGTAAATGAAAGTACAGTTTATCTTCATATACGCAAATACTCTATCCCTACCCGGCAGATAGGTAACTTTGTATATGTACCCAAGAAAGAAATTGATAACTTATATAAAGGTATGAAGCGATGAAGAAAGCATTAGTCAATACACGAGTGTCGGTAAAGCTCCGTAAGTCTGAATATCGTGATGAGTGGTATCTTTATGTGGAATCTTATCCTGTGTTCCAATCCGGGAAAGATACTCCGCAAAGAGTTCGTGAATATCTCAATCGTACAATTACGACACCTATTTGGGATAAATCACGTAATGCAAGGACTAATGCCGATGGCAAAACCACTTATAAGCCAAAGCGAGACCTGAACGGTATTATACAATGCAAGGCTCAATTAGACCAAGAATCATGTATCTATGCCGATAAGGTCAGAAGCCTACGGCAAAAGGAATATGACAATGCGGCTCTTTATGCCGATACCGATGCTGAACAGGCAGAACAATTAGAACGCTCCCGAAGCAATTTTATCGAATACTTCGACCATGTGCAACGAACAAGACATGCCCATAGTTCTGATTCTATCATTGTCAACTGGAGACGAGTTCATGAGTTGCTAAAGATATTTGCAAAAGGCGATACCATCCTCTTTTCGCAAATAGACTTAAAGCTGGTAGAATCGTTCCGTCAATTCATAATGAACGCACCGCAAGGCGGTACTAAGCGAGGTACGATTTCTCAAAACACAGCTTCTACATACTTCTCCATTTTCAAAGCCGGACTGAAACAGGCTTTTATAGACGGTTATCTGACTATTGATATTTCTGCTAAAGTCAAAGGTATTCAGGAAAGGGAAAGCCGGAGAGAATATCTCACGGTAGAGGAATTGAACCGACTGGCTCAAACACCTTGTGACCCATTACTGAAACGTGCTGCTCTATTTTCTGCTTTAACAGGAATCCGTCACTGCGACATTCAAAAATTAAAATGGTCGGAAGTGGAAATGTTTAATGGAGGCTATCGATTGAATTTTACCCAGCAAAAAACAAAAGGTGTAGAATATATGCCCATATCAGAGCAAGCTTACAATCTTTGTGGAGAACAGCATGAAGGAGAGCTTCTTGTATTTGCCGGACTGCCAGACCCGTCATGGATAAATCGCCCTGTCAAGAAATGGGTTGAAGCTGCTGGAATATCCAAACACATTACATTTCATTGCTTCAGACATTCCTATGCGACCCTGCAACTGGCTGGAGGTACTGATATTTACACCGTTAGCAAAATGTTGGGGCATACAAACGTGAGAACAACTCAAGTGTATGCAAAGGTTGTTGATGAAAAGAAAGAGAAAGCTACAGAAACCATTAAACTAGATTTATTGCCAACAAATAATAAATTTGGACGATTTGAATAATCAATATATAAAGATATAATATAACCAATTAAGTAAAGAACTAAATGGATAAGAAAGTTTACTACGGAGAATACTCTCTAAAGCATTGGATTGAATTACTATTGAAACAAGATTTGGAGTTACCTCCTTATCAGCGAAGCTTTGTTTGGTCAGAAGAACAAGTGAAAGAATTTGTGAGAGGGTTGAAGGAGGAAATTTTTGTACCTCCTGTGACAATTGGAGTATGCAATAAGGATGGGATGAATCATAATTTAATATTAGATGGGCAACAACGTTTATCTAGTATTTTATTGGCTTATTTTGGAGTTTACCCCAAAAAAGATGCTTTTCAACGTAATGGTGATGAGGTAAATATGGCGGATGGTGCTGCGGAGGAAGATGTTGATGAACCAGATGTAGAATACATTAACTGGTCATTACGTATGTTTGCTGATAGAGGTCCTATAGAACGCAATGTACGAAATGCAATAACTCCCCAACAGTACAATTCTGTAGACTACGAAGTAACCGAAGATTTCTTTGAAAACAAATATCTTCCATTTTCATTCATTATCCCTAATGCAGATAATGAAGCGGAGCAACATGAATTTTATTCTTCCGTATTCCGTAACATAAATATTTTAGGAACTCCTTTAAATCCAATTGAAAGTCGTCAATCACTTTATTTCCTTAAATCAGAACTACAAAGTTTCTTCAATCCAGAATGCTGCAGAAATCTAAAAGTTGAATTGGTTGGGAAAAATCAAGCATACGATTTTGTTAGGACAATGGCAATTCTATCACAATATAAAAAAGATGGAAGAAGCAACCGACTTGCGCAGGGATATAAGCCTAAAATGGAAAAATACTATGAGGAATATATATATGCAGTTGTCAATGATAAAAATAGTGATATGTTTGTTCAATTTTCAACGATATTTCCTGACAAAAATTTCGCTCCCAGAATTACTCTATTAAATGAGACTTTAAACGAACTTGGATATAATCAATTACATTTCAGGTCTATCATTGATTCTGATGTTTATATGTTTGGTCTTGTGTACAATACCGTAATAGAAGGAAACAATATAGATCTTGCTCGTAAAGATGCTCTAATGAGTGAACTTCAAAATAAAATATCCTTTTTCAAACGGAACGATGGTCACAAAGCCTCTCCCTCATTATTGAGATATATGCGTGCCCGTGTCGAACAATCTATAACTATATTCAATCGTTATGTCATACATCCAGCCCGCTAACCATATACCGTTTATTCTGAAGTCTGAAACGGAAATAATAAAAGATGCATTTCGATCTCTTGATGCTACTAATGGCGGCATTGAGACATACCCAATCTGTGACTATCTACTCCATTCTCTCTTTTTACGATTAACCGGAGCTCAAGAACAAAAGTTAAAATGTATATGTTGGGAAATGGCCTGTAGAGACTATGAGTACCGCTACGAACGATATGAACGCAAGCCATATGGCGAGTGTTCTAGTTACGATGACAAATGTATGGTGTACAACGACCTTTTGAACGAAATAAAAAAACTCGACGAGTCGTTTACTGTTACTGACGTCATTAAAGATGAAATACTTGATGACTGGAAAGTATCTATTCAACGAGTATTTGAAAATAGTTTGTTGGCGCAAAATTTTAAGAAGAGCTATGGTGAATATAAAGTGCTTGTTGCAAATGTACGTAAGAGTTGGATTATGAACAAGAAGCAGTTATTTACAAAAAAAGACAA
>UQWT01000052.1 GCA_900544815.1 uncultured Bacteroidales bacterium
TTCCTCTCTGAAAAATAAATGTTTTTATTGCTTATTATCCGCACCCAAAAAGTTGCATTTATAAGTTGAACTCAAGTGATACGCAAATGCTTTAAGCCATTCATTCATAATGTAAACAATACAAGGAACAGCTATAACAAAGCAGATGAGTGCAATCTTGCAGTACCTTATGTTGAACATCTTTACAATCTCTGTGATGGATGAACCGAGCACCCTTCTTATGCCAATCTCATGTCTTCTGTATTGCGATTCGAACATGACTAATCCAAACACCCCCATAAGGGAGATTATTATTGAGATGAGAGAACATATTGTAATGAAATTTGCTGTGTGGCTTTCGTTGGTATAGTCAACGCTTAATTCCTCTGTGATTGGTTTAAAGTCCATCGTCTCCGGCCTCATCTTCCCTACAAAAACAGGTACGGGTGTAACAGAGAGTACATGCTCTCTTATTGATTTTATGTCTGCTCCCTGTGCTACCTTAAAGTAGATATGACGAAGAAAAAAGGAGTACTTTTCTCCAAATATGAAAAAGGCAAATGGGGTAATTGGGTACTGTAGCGGCTTAAAATGAAAATCTTTGCAGATACCAACTACCGGGGCTTCACCTGCAGATGCAAGTATTCTGTCTTCTACATTTATACCATATTTTTTTGCAGCTGTTTCATTAACGATGAATGTCCCCTCCTTTAGTTCATCAGATGGCGTAAAGTCCCGTCCGTCAACTATATCAATTCCCATTGTCTTGAGAAAATTATAGGAAACAGGCATAATGTCCATCTTAATCTCCTGCCCTTTAAAATCCCTTCCCCAGTTCATTCTCTCCTTGGCTACCAATGTATTAGAGGTAAATGCCACATCTGTTATTTGCGGGTTCTCCTTTAATCGTTGAACTAGATGCTCTCTTTTAGAGACATCACCCAAGGCTGTAGGATCTGTATATACAGAGAAAATATTCTCTTTGTCAAATCCTAAATCGTAGTTCAGCATATATCTGTGTTGCAGATTTATGAATAGAGAGCAGGTTATAAGTATAAACGATATAAAGAACTGTAATCCAATTAATATACCTCTCAATAATACGCCGGAGCGTGAATTTGCAAAACGCCCCTTAAATATAGATGCGGTATTAAACGACACAATATAATGGGCCGGATACAGGCTTCCTGCAAGTATAAGAACAACGGCTACGGCAATTGTAAAGATTACTACCGGAACGTTCTTTGAAAAGGCGGCAGATGTAGACAAATATCCCGCTAAAGATGAATTTGCTGCATAGAAGTCCAAGTAGAGGCTTATAAGCAGTGCAATTATAACAATAAGAGCGGATTCCAAAACAAATTCAAGTTTCAGCTTTGACTTGGGGCAACCAAAAAGTTTTTTGGTATTAACCTCCTTTATTCTAACGGGTACCAATGCAAAGAAGAAATTTATATAGTTTATAAGCGCCACTATTATAAGGATTATACCTATGGCAATAAGAGTTATTGTTGTGGTTTTATTGCCTTTGAGCCCTTCAGAATCTACATTGGTGTTGAAATACAGACCTCTAACAGGAACGGGGGCAATCTTTGTCCTGCTTATCATCTCATCAAAACTTGCATGTTTAACAGCATTGGTATCTGTTGCATAGTAGTTTTTAAGCATTTCCCGCTGGGCATCGCATATCGCTTTTCCACCCTCTTCGGCTGTAACACCTTTATTGAACTTAAGGTAATAATTATAGTTCCACATACCCCTCTCGGTGAGTTCCTCGTCTCCTAAGTTGGTGATTATGCTAACATTGCGGAAATTACAGGCCGAAGAAAAATCTTTATATATACCTGTTATTGTATAATTTACCTTATTCAAGCCGTTATAATTGCAGTTATAGAGTACATCTCCAACCCCAAGCCCGGTTTTTTGAGCCAACGATTGGTTTATTACCACACTGACTCCCGGGGTAAGCTCTTTGTAATCTCCGCTTATCATCTCAACCCCAATTAGGTCAAACATGCTTAAGCTCCAATAATTTATTGTAGCATCGAAGGATATTTTTTCTCCATTTTTAAGATAGTAAGCCGGTGTCTCCAAACTAAAAGATTTAACAACGCCATACTGTTCAACTTTTGGAACCGTTTCCAATGCCTCCTCTATATTGGGCCTCGAAGTTGCTGTCATCAATTTTGTTGGGTCATTCCAGCTCTGCGTGCAAGCGATGTATAGTTTATTACACTCTTTATAAGAGCTGTTGTATGTGAGGTCAAAATATACCTGCACAAATATCAGGTATAGCGCAGATAAGGCAACCGCCAACCCCAATATGTTTATAATGGTTGACGTCCTAAATCTCCAGAGTGTTTTAAAAACATGTCTCATAGATGGAACTTGTTACCAAATTAGCACTTCGTTGTCTCCAAATGTGTCGTAAGATGAAATAATCACCTTTTCTCCCGGCTCAAGACCTTCAAGCACCTCGTAATACTGAGGATTCTGTCTGCCAATCTTTACATTTCTTTTAACAGCTTTGTTCTCACCCTCCTTCACTACATATATCCAGTTTCCACCTGTACTTTGGTAAAACGCCCCGCGAGGTACAATTATAGCTTGAACAGGCTGGCCCAACTGTAGGTTAAGATAATATGTCTGTCCTGTCCTTATGTTGTCCGGTCTGTTGCCGCTGAATACAAAATCTGCCTTGAACTGACCGTTCCTAACTTCAGGATATACCTTTCTTACTGTTGTGTTGTAACTTACACCCTGTCTCTCAAAAGTAGCGTCAAGCCCGCTTTTTACCCTGTCTATGTAGTGCTCATCTATCTGCGCTTCAATCTTATAGTCCTGCAAATCATTTATCTGCCCAATCTTTTCACCCATGGTGAGAGACTGTCCCAAAACAATATCCAACTGTCCAAGTTCGCCTGTAATAGGAGACTTTATCTTAAGATTTGCAACACGCTCCCTAATAAGGCTCATGTTATGTCTCATATTGGCTAAGTCGTTATCCAACTGCTCAATCTGAACGGTTCTGTAGATAGAATCCTGTTTCTGCCTCTCAATAATAAGATCTCTCTTATCTCTTGCCAATTCATAATCCTCCTTAGCCTGCAACCACTCCTCTTTGGAGAGCAGCTTCTTGTTGTAAAGAGCCTCGTTCTGTCTGTACAGGCGCTCCTTTCTTGCAACATCTATATTCAGCTGGAGCCTCTCCTGTTTAAGGCTCAGTTTCTCCTGCTCCATAGATATTACGGTATTCCTAAGGAAGTTCTGCTTCTCTGCCACCTGAGCCTCAGCATCGAGAATCTGCAGACTGAGATTGTGGTTGCTCAGCTCAACAATAACATCGCCCTGCTTTACACAGGTGCCCTCCTCAATTACAATATTCTCCACAATTCCGGCCTCAAGCGGACTCAACTGAACGGTCTTAATAGGCTGAACCTGCCCCGTAACCCTAACATAATCATTAAATTCACCACTTTTTACTGTGGTAATGTTAAGCCCTGTAACATCAACCTTTAAAGTAGAGCTGTAATCTCTGAACGCAAGCCATATAACAAATACAAGTAGTACTGCGCCGGCATAATAAGGAATTGCCTTTTTAGTTGTAAGCCTCTTCCAACCTGTTTTCTTTTCTATCTGAATATCCATGGTTATATATTTTTTTTCTAATTAATTCTGCTTCCCGACAAATAATTTTTTTAGTTGCCAATCCTATTTTACCAAAGGTTCGCCGGAGTAATAATCCAACAACTTACTCTTTACCGTAAGCTGCAATTTGGCGTTAAGCTCCTCTGCTTTGGCAGACAGAAGCTGATTTGCAGAGGTTTGCAGATCTATAGGATTTATGCTGCCCATTGCAAACTTCTGTGCTGTTGCATCGTATGCAAGCTGTGCGGCATCTGCCTTTGCCTTTGCAAGGTTGTATTCCTGAATGTATCCGTCTACTTCAAAAGCGGTTCTTGTAATCTCTGTCTTAAGCTCCTGTGTGGCAATGGAGAAATCCTCCATGGCTGTCTTATAGCTGTTTTTTGCCTTATGAACATTGGTTCTTCTTGCAAGCCCGCTAAAAATAGGTATACTTATAGATGCTCCAAAATAATGGCCTTTATTATGGTCCAACTGTGTCCAAAAAGGATCTGCCTTGGAATCTGTACCTCCGGATATTGTCTTATAGTAGCTTGAATTATAACCTCCTTGTCCGCTTATTGTTGGCAGATATTTTCCGCGTGCTATCTGTAATGAGAGTTTGCTTGCCTTTAGGCTCTTCTCGCTCGCCTCAATCTTTGGGTTGTTGTCTATTGCATATTCAACGATTGAGGAGATTATCGCAGGAGATAGCAAAGAGTTGCCCTTCTCATCCAAGTAACTCGATTCAACATATTTTGTGTAATCCAAATCCAAATTGAGTTCCTCCTCTATGGGCCAGTTGATGCTCTGTTTAAGGGTTAGCAGAGAGGTCTTGTATTTGTTCTCCTGCTGAACCAAAAACAGCCTTTCGGTTGCGACCTGTGTCTCAATCTGTGCCACATCTGCAGGGCTTTTGCTTCCCATCTCCTCCATTACCTTTGCCTGCTCCAATGTCTTTAGAGAGGCTTCCAACTGTTCTGTACCTATCTTTATAGTAGAATTGTAATATATTACATCAAAGTAAGCTTGTATAATGGATATCGCCAACTCATCTTTTGTCTGTTGTAATTGGTCCAATCCCATTAACTTCATTACACTTGCCAATCTCACATTGTTTATAAGCTGCAATCCCGAAAACAGTGTCATACTTGCGTATGCCCCGTATGAGTTGCCCAAGTTTCCCATTGTGGTATATGTGTTGGTTCCAGGGTCAACTGAACGTCCGTAACTGGCAGTTATGGACGAACTTGCAGATATAGAAGGAAAGAGGTCGCTGATTGCGGCTGTCTTATCATGTTTATAGTTATCTGCCGCATATCTGCTTTTATTAACCTTTTGGCTGTTCTCTAATCCGTATAGGATACAGTCGTTTAAGGTCATCTTTGAGCCGGCTGTTACCGTTGTGGCAACCGTATCGCTCGGTATGGAGGCAGCATCTGCACAACATGCGCAGTGTGCGGATACTGCCATCCCACTCAAAATAACTGTTATTAACGCGACTTTTATTAGTTTCATATTCTTTGTGTGTTATTTTACCATTTTATTATTTGCTTGTCAGCTTTGGCTTTGGCATTAGCTTTAGCCTCTCTCTACCCTATAAACTCGCAACTATAAACTTTTATTTGCTTTAGCCTTGGCTAATTAAATTATCATGGCCAATGCCAACGCATAGACATGTGCCAAAATAATGCCTTTAAGTATAAATTGCTGTAAATAAATCTATTGTGTATTCAATGGGTTAAATCAATTGTCTAATTATTATACAATGTCATTAATTTTATGTATGGAATTTAGACATTTTGAGGTTAATATCTTAACTTTGTCGGGAAGCGGAAAAAACGGCTTCTGAAACATTTTTTGACAGACAGACTTATGGCTAAACAGGGAACTATAATGGTGGTAGATGACAACAAGAGCATTCTTCAGGCTTTGGAGTTGTTGTTGCCAAGGTATTTTGCAAAGGTTATCACCCTTTCAAACCCCAATCAGATAGACAGTACTTTGCGCGAGAATGCTGTGGATGTAGCTCTATTGGATATGAATTACTCATCAAAGGTGAATAATGGCAATGAGGGGTTGTATTGGTTGAGTTATGTTAAGGAGAGGTTTCCTGCGGTTCAGGTTGTTATGTTTACAGCATACGCAGAGATAGAGTTGGCGGTTGAGGCTGTAAAGCGTGGGGCCTGCGATTTTGTGGTAAAGCCTTGGGAGAATGAAAAATTGGTTGCCATTCTTACAAATGCCTATAATCTAAAGAAATCTTCTGCAGAGGTCAAGCAGTTGAAAGAGATAAAGAAAGAGCTGGTTGGTAACTCTGTAATGTGGTGGGGAAACAGCCCTCAGATGTTGGAACTTAGAAAGACCATAGAGAAGGTGGCAAAGACAGATGCCAATATTCTTATTACGGGAGAGAACGGTACCGGTAAGGAGATGCTGAGCAGGGAGATACATAATAGGTCTTTAAGGCGTAACGAGCTTATGGTAACGGTTGATATGGGTGCGGTTGTGGAGTCTCTTTTCGAGAGCGAGCTGTTTGGGCATGTAAAAGGGGCGTTTACAGATGCAAAGGCAGACAGGGCGGGTAAGTTTGAGGTTGCAAATCATGGTACTCTGTTTTTGGACGAGATAGGGAATATTCCGCTTCATCTGCAGGCAAAACTGCTTACCGCAATCCAAAGCGGGACTATTGTAAAGGTTGGGAGCAATACCCCTATTCCTGTGGATATAAGACTTATATCGGCTACCAACAGGGATCTTAACAGGATGGTTGCAGACGGGGAGTTCAGGGAGGATCTGCTTTACAGGATAAATACCATTCATCTTCATCTGCCACCTTTGCGAGAGCGAAAGGAGGATATCCCCTCTTTTGCAAACAGTTTTTTGGGGAAATACGCAGTAAAGTATGGTAGAAAGGGGCTTTCGTTTTCGGATGAGGCTGTTGCCAACATGGTTGCCTATCGTTGGCCCGGCAATATAAGGGAGTTGGAACATACTATTGAGAAGGCTGTCATTATGTGCGACGGGGCAAAGATTCTCCCCGGTGATCTTATGTTAAAATCTTCTGCTAACGAGATGGCGGATTTGTCGGGAAGCGGAAAGGGGAAAAACATGCCCTCTTTTGAGACCTTTGAGGAGATGGAGCGGGCTATGATCTCTGCGGCTTTGGACAAACATTGCGGCAATCTGTCTGCGGTGGCCTCTCAGCTTGGGGTTACAAGGCAGACTCTATATAATAAGATGAAGAAATACGGGCTGTAGTAAGAGATTTTTCTTTCCGACAATTTATGATGGTGTAGGTTGATGTCTGCTTTTGGAAAATATTTGGCGATTGTTTTTTATGTTCTCTGCATAATTGGGGGAACAGTGCTCTCTATTTATTGGTACTTTGGTGAAACTCAGTACCTTGTTTTGGGTGGCGTTGCTCTTGTGATATTTGGAGCTGTTGGAATAATAAAGCATTTGAAGAGTGTGATAAAGAAGGTTACCTATATGTTTAATTGTATGGAGAGTGATGATTTCACATTTAAGTTCTCCGAGAACAGGGGTGACAAGTACAGCAAGGATTTTAATGCTTCGCTTAACAGAATAAAGAGTATTGTTGAGCAGTCTAAGCAGAGGATTGAGGAGAGGAATGCCTACTTTGAGCTTATAATGAACAGTGTGAGAACCGGTGTGATTACATTGGATGATAATGGCAATATTGTTCATGTGAACAGATATGCATTGAATGTTTTTGAAAGGACTGTGCTTACTCATGTGAATCAGTTGGATGCTGTTGCCGGTGGGCTTAAGCAGATGATTCTCTCTATTGGAGCAGGTGAAAGAGGTAAATTTGAATTGGTTACGGAGAAGGGGAGGATGCAGCTCTCCATTATGGCTTCACAAATGAGTTATGATGGCAGGTTGCTTAAGATTGTTACGTTTAACGATATTAATAACGAGTTGGATGACATGGAGGTGGAGTCTTGGATAAAACTTGCAAGAATACTTTCTCATGAGATAATGAACTCTTTGGCTCCGGTAACCTCATTGACCGAGACCCTTTTGGATATAAACAGAGGTGTTGAGGCGGATCTCAAACTGCTTTGCAACGGCAATGCCAATGTTGGAGATGTTGCAGGGGGAGGTGGGGAAAATGCAGATATACGTGGCCTTGGAAACAATGACACTAATGCTAAAGATGGTGCGAACATAGCATTTGACAAAGAGGAGCTTAAAGAGAATATAATTTCTGGTAATGCGAATATATCCAAGGGGTTGCAGACTATTAAGCAGACGAGCATGAACTTGGAGGAATTTGTAAAGTCTTACAGACGGTTCACGCATATTCCTGAGCCGGAAAAGACTCTTTTTGAGCTTGAACCTTTTATGCAGAGGGTATGTGATCTTATTATCCCTATAGGGGTTAAATACAGGTTGGAGGTTACTCCTGCAGATATTTCTGTTTTTGCAGATGAAGGGTTGCTTACTCAGGTGGTTACCAATATTTTAAAGAATGCTGTCTATGCAGTGATGCACTCTTCCGGAACCTCTGATGAAAAGATAACGGTATTGTGTGCCAAATCTGGGAACTCTATTTGTATGGATATTGCGAATACTGGTGATGAGATACCTAAAGAGTTGTCAGACAATATCTTTGTGCCTTTCTTTACCACAAAAGAGACTGGTTCGGGCATAGGTCTTAGTATCTCTCGGCAGATTATGTTCCGCCACAGAGGCAGCCTCAGTCTAATATCCAACAAGCCGGGGAATGTTTGCTTTAGGGTGCAATTGCCGGCTGTGTAGGATATATTATTGATTGTGTGGAAGCAAATTATAGTTAACTTTGCGGTTGTTAAAATCAAGACAAACTAGAAACTGTTTTAATAATTAAGCAGCTTCTTAGCCACTTTAAATTATGGAAGCTATTCTTTTTTGCGGCCTTTCGGTAGGCGCCTGGATTACCATAGCGGTGATTCTTATTATGTTTGGTGTGATGATCTTTACCAAACTTCCTGCAGATCTTGTATTTATGGGAGGAATGACGGCATTGTTCGTTAGTGGTGTGCTCTCTGCCAAGGAGGCGCTTGCAGGGTTTAGTTCAACCTCGGTTGTTACCATTGGAGTTCTCTTTGTGGTTATTGCCGGATTGGTGCATACAGGGTTTATTCAATGGATTGTAAAATATGTGCTTGGCGTACCGGGGTCATACCCAAAAGCAGTAGTGAGGCTTATGCTTCCTGTTGCGGCCCTAAGTTCGTTTCTTAGCAATACTACGGTGGTGGCTCTCTTTCTTAATGTTGTTAAGGTATGGGCCAAGAAGTTGAAAATCGCCCCGTCAAAGCTGCTGATACCGTTAAGCTATGCATCTGGAATGGGAGGTGTCTGTACACTTATCGGTACTCCGCCAAACCTTATAGTATCTGGGTTTTACATGTCTGACACAGGAACGCATCTTAATATCTTCACCACAACTCTGCCGGGCCTTTTCTGCTTGGTGGTTGGAGTGCTGTCGGTTTTGGCTTTAAGACGATTGCTTCCTAACAGAAAATCTCCGGAGGATTCTTTTGAGGCAACTTCGGAATATACGGTGGAATTGCTTGTGCCTACCGAATGCGAGTCTGTTGGAAAGACAGTTGAGGAGGCCGGCCTTAAGAATGTGAACGGTGGCCATCTTATTGAGATAGTGAGGTTTGACAGGGAGATAATCTCACCTGTGCCTGCGGATGAGTATGTTCTTGGAGGTGACAGGCTTGTATATTCGGGGCAGATAGATGAGATACTTAATCTTAAAAAGACCCACGGGCTTGCAAATGCTACCCATCACCTTTTCTCCTTAAACGAGGTTGATAAAAACAGGAAACTGCGTACTGCAAGTGTTGAGGCTGGAAGCAGTCTCATTGGAAAGAGAATGAGCGAAACCAATTTTGAGGATGAGAATGAGATGGTTTTGGTTGCAGTTGCCAGAAAAGGTGAGCGTATAGATGAATGTCCGCGTGAGATTGCACTTAAATTTGGTGATACGCTTCTGTTGGAGACAGCCGTCTCTACAAAATTGGCTAATGAGGCGGCAAGCAAAGCAAGGATACGATTCTTTGATTCGGAGGAGATTCCTAATATTGGTAAACAGACCATGGTCTCTGCAATGATTATGTTGGCAATGGTTCTTTTGTCTACCTTTGACATTATCCCTCTGCTTCAGTCCTGCTTCCTTGCGGCATTTGCAATGATAGTGGCAAAATGTTGTACGGTAGATCAGGCAAGGGATTCAATAGACTGGAGTATACTTATGATATTTGCAGGCTCTGTATGCCTTGGTACTGCAATAGAGAAGACAGGTATTGCAACGCAACTTGTCAACGGTATACTTAATGTCTGTGGAACAAATCCATACGTGGTGCTCTCCTGCATCTGTTTGGTTGCAACCTTTATAACGGAGTTTATAAGTAATACGGCTTGTGCGGCAATGTTTTATCCAATTGCATATCACGCCGCTGTTACGCTCAACGCAAATCCGCTTACATTCTGTATTGCGCTTATGATAGCGGTTTCATCCAGCTTTGCAACACCTATAGGTTCTCCAACTCACATGCTTGTGTATGGTGTGGGCGGATACCGTTTTACAGATTTTATGAAGATAGGTCTGCTTATGAACTTTATTATTTTGGCGGCGAATATCTTTATAGTAACACTGTTGTTCCCTATGTAATAAAAGTTTATAGTTGAGGGCTTATAGTGTATAGACAGCATTATAAAAGTTAATAGTTGAGAGTGTATAGTTTATAGCGTGAAGAAGTAAACTATTTACTTTAAAACTATCAACTAATTAACTGACTATAAACTAATATGGCATTGGCGTTGGCTAAGGCTAAAGCAAATAAATTGAATATAAAATAAAATAGAAATGATACTTACAATTAAAAATGACAATAACATCTATACAGGTGTTTTGGAGGGCAGATTAGATACTGTGAATGCTGCCGAATTTGGAAAGATGATGCAACCTCTTGTTGATAATTCAGACAAGGAGATTATATTGGATTGTTCGGCTCTTGAGTATATAAGCAGCTCCGGGTTAAGACAGTTCCTTGTTTTGCGTAAGGCTGTTGAGGCTAAACAGGGTAAACTTACCATTGAGCATATTAATGAGGAGATTAGAAATATTTTTAAGATTACGGGATTTCTTAATCTTTTCAGTATAAAGTAAGGAACCGCCTAAATGCCGGTAGTACCGGCACTGTGTAAAGTAGAATCATGAAACCGAACATTAAAATCTTTGAAATTAATTTGCTTAAGTTGAGATTTCAAAGATTTTTATTGTGAAAGAGAATGATAGTGAACGGCTATCAGACTTTCATAAATTTTTAATTATTATTTTGAAATTAAAAATTTTGACAGTATGAAAAAGATATTCGGGTCCCTTACGGCGCGGTTATGCGCCTACATTATTGTTATTACGGTAGTTATCTTCTGTAGTATAGCCTTTGTGTTTGGAAAGTACAGCACAAATAGAGAGGAGCATAATGCAGAGAGGTACACATCTGTACTGTTGCAGAATATGCAGCAGAAGATAGACAGAAAATTAGCAGATGTCGAGAGTACTGTTGCAGCAACATTGCCTGTGGTGCAAAATAGCCTTAATGCCCCCGATGATCTTATGTCCATTATTGAGAAGATGGTTTGGGACAATGGTAACCTCATGGGGGGATGTGTTGCTTTTGAACCACACTTCTACTCTAAGAAAGGGGAGCGGTTTATGGAGTATGTATCGCTCGATACCCTTAACAATGTATACAGAAAGCATCTTGGAGATGATGACAGTTATAATTACTTAAAGATGCAGTGGTATACAGAGGCAAAGAATGCAGGGCAGGGGATATGGTCTGAGCCATACTTTGACGAGGGAGGTGGCAATATTCTTATGACAACATACACTCTGCCTATGCTTGATAAGAATGGCAGATTTTATGGTGTGATTACAGCAGATATATCTTTGGAAGATATGGTAAAAGGTATTGATGCCATAAGACCCTTCCCGGACAGCTATTCATTTATCTTAAGTAAAAAAGGGGTCTTTATATCGTTCCCAAACAGAGATTATATCTTAAAGGAATGCGGCAGTTTTTACTCAAAAAAGATGGATAACAAGGATATGGATAGGATCCTTTCCGATATGGTAGGAGGGGGCAGAGGTACGCAAAGCGTAAATACCAAAGAATCCGAGCTTTTAGCCTGTTATGCTCCTATCCTTAGAACCGGTTGGTCTATATGCTGTATCTGTCCGTATAAAACCATAATGCAGGATTTAGGGACTACAATACTTACAATCCTTATGATTCTTTTGGCCGGTCTCATAGTGCTTTTGACATGTATAAGGGCAATCTTGGTCTACTCAATGAAACCTATGAAGGAGCTTACGGACGCTGCCTATATAATAGCAAAAGGATGTTTTGATAATCCGTTGCCTGTAATAGACAGTAAGGATGAGATGAAAAAGCTTCACGATGCATTTGCGTTCATGCAACGTTCCCTCAAAGGTTATACAGCGGAGTTGGAGGCAACGACTCGCTCAAAAGAGCGTATAGAGAGCGAACTCAATATAGCCAAGGAGATACAGATGAATATGATTCCACGGCATTTTTCTCCATTTGCAGAGTGCGGAAGTTTGGATCTGTATGCTCTGCTTGAACCTGCCAAGGAGGTTAGCGGAGACCTTTATGATTTCTTTATCCGTAAAGACAAGCTATTCTTTACTATTGGTGATGTTTCGGGAAAAGGAATTCCGGCTTCGTTGGTTATGTCAATAACCTGCACCCTTTTTAGAGTTATGGCGGAGAAATATGAATCTCCGGCAGAGATAGCTAAAACTGTAAATGCTGCTATTTCAAACAGGAATGATGCCAATATGTTTGTTACAATGTTTTTTGGGGTATTAGACTTAAAGAGCGGCTCTTTGGAGTATTGTAATGCCGGGCATAATCCTCCTGTTATAGTCTCAAATGAAGGGAATTGCAAATTTGTTGAGATTTTGCCAAATCTGCCTATAGGTATCTTGGACGGATTTGAATATATATCACAGACGATGACATTGCCGGTTGGCGCAACTCTGCTGCTGTATACAGATGGTATTACAGAGGCCGAAAACTGCGATAAGGAACAGTTTGGAGAGCAACAGCTGTTAAATGTCGTTAAAGATTGCAGTGGATTGGAATCCAATGAGATACTATGTCATTTGTTAAAGGAGGTAAAAGGTTTTACCGGTGCTGCAGAACAGAGCGACGATATAACAGCTTTGTGCATAAAATTAACCGGCAAATAGTGGCTTAACCCTATAAATTGTTGTTAGAATGAGCAGAAAAGAGTTGATAATAACCAATCAGTTACAGGAGGTGGATAAACTTTATCCGTTTGTACAGGAAATTGGCAACCAATTGAATATAGAGGCTTCATTAATCAATCCCATAAATTTGGCATTAGAGGAGGCATTGGTAAATGCGGTAGAATATGCCTATAAAGAGGGTACGGGGAAGATCACCCTTTCGGCCGAATATAGAGCTGATACGGGCACACTCGTTTTTGTCTTGTCGGACTCCGGTGTTGTATTTAACCCATTGGAACATCCCGATGCCGATACTACTCTCTCTTTAGAGGAGCGTGAGATAGGGGGGCTAGGTATATTCCTCATTAAGGAGATAATGGACAGAGTTGAGTACTGCCGCAAAGATGGCATGAATATTCTTACCATGTATAAGATTCTTCCCTGCAAATGATAGTTTTTTTACCTTTGCCCAAGTTTTTTAATTTTTGTAGTACACTATGAGAAGAATATTATCTGCAGTTTTGTTATTTCTGTTTGCGTTCTCTTTGCAGGCACAGACAGCATTTGATGAGATAAAGGCAAACAGAATGTTGTCTGCCAACAACTATAGAGCATATCCGGCTCCAACGGCAAAGCTTACACCTGCACCAAAGGGATACGAGCCGTTCTATATTAGCACATACATGCGTCACGGTTCGCGTTATCTTATTAATCCTAAGCATTATACCTTCCCAAAGGAGACTTTGTTGAAGGCAGATTCCTTAGAGATGCTTACTGTAACGGGAAAAAAGACTTTGGAGGTTGTTTTGCGTATGGCAGAGATGGCAGAGAATCGTTTGGGTGAGCTTACTCCACTTGGAGCGCGTCAGCATAGAGGAATTGCAGAGCGTATGTATAACAATTTCCCTCAAATATTTTCAGACAGCGCAGTTGTGGATGCACGTTCCACAGTTGTCATACGTTGCATATTGTCTATGACGTCTGAGTGTTTGCAGCTGCAGGCATTGAATCCTGCATTGCGAATAAAGAATGATGCCAGCTATCACGACATGTGTTTTATGAATCCTCCTGTAAAGAGAGAGATAGACAGCATCTCAACATCTGATACTGTTAAGATATTGAGAAGAGAGTTTGAGGCAGCCCATATCCTTCCGCAAAGGCTTATGAAGGTGCTGTTTAAAGATGAACAGTATGTTAAGGATAGTGTAGATGGAGTCCGTCTTATGAAGCGCCTGTTTGACCTCGCAAGCAATATGCAGAGCCATGATACCTCTATGGAACTTTATTCGCTTTTTACAGATGAGGAGTGTTATAATATGTGGTGCTGCAGTAATCTTTATTGGTACTTGACCCGTGCGGCTTCACCGGTAACTAAAGGGCTTATGCCGTACAGAGAGGCCGAGCTGCTACGCAATATATTGGATGCGGCGGATTCTGCCATAAAGGATGGAAAGACCCGGGCATCGTTAAGGTTTGGGCACGAATCGTGCCTGCTGCCTTTGGTTGCTCTGTTGGAATTGGACGGTTACGGTAAATCTTACGAAAACTTGGACGATATATACAACAGCTGGAGGTCTTACGAGATTTTCCCTATGGCGGCCAATGTGCAGTTTGTGTTTTATCGTAAAAGTGTTGGGGGTGAGATACTTGTGAAGGTTCTTCTTAATGAGAGGGAGGTTAGTCTTCCTGTTAAGAGTAAACGTGCTCCATACTACAATTGGAGAGATGTTGAGGGGTATTATCGCGCCAAGCTGAACGCTTACTCGCAAAGATAACCTGTCTTATAACAATCTTCCCGACAATAATTGCTGTTTTGTCGGGAAGATCATTTTTATATCTGTTCTTAGTTGAAACTAAAGTGCTTTACCTCCTTTTTGCCGTACTCTTTTAAAATGGCAACATCCAAGGTCTTTTGTGAAAGGTTATACAGCGATGACCACTGTGTATGACTGGTAGGCTCCGTTACATTGGCGTCTGTTGCTACTGCTTTAAGGAGATCCATTGCCTGCTCCTTGGTGAGCTTGTAGGCGTTTACCTTAAGATTCTCTTTCATGGTGTTGTAACGCCATTTGCCCCTTTCTGCTGCTCCTCCAATAGTATTGTTAGCGGCGAGGGTAGGGGTTATGTAGAAGTTTGTAACGTAACGCATGGTGTCATTTTGATTGAATACCATCATCTTGTTAGGGGTTGAATCTGTGTCTTCGTTTTCAAATATATACTCAATGATTGCGTAATTGCCGCCTGCATCTGTCATAAAGAAGTGATAGTTGCCTCCGGCAGGGGACTCCATGTTCATATTGTACTGTTTCAGCAGTTCAATTGCATGGTCTACAGATGTGGCTTTATCTAACAGCATCCTCATGGCTATTGTGGTGTTTATGTTTAACTTGCCTGGGGCGTCCTGCTTTGTTGGATTTCCTCCAAGGTGAAGCACTCCAATGGCAAATCCGTCTTCATTTATACCGTCCATAAGGAGATATGGGAGAGCCATTAGGATAGAGAGATCCGATTTCCCGTCTGTGAAGAATCCCTGTTTGAGCCCTACCCAGTAGGAGTCTACCATGCTTATGGATTTTTTACCTTCGGCAGAGGTTGAGTGGACTACTATTGCAGAGATGGGAATCTCTTTTTTGTCTTTGTCTGTGTGGCAGAAGTCAAAGTTTCGGCCCATGTAATAGTTTCCGTTAGCAGGGTCAGGCGCCGCAAATGCGCTACATCCTGCGCTGTAATCCATTTTGGTGGCCTGCTCAGGTACTTTGTCAAAGAGATTGGTTGCTAAAAATGCTGTAAGGCCTTCCAATGATGTGAGTTGTGCTTGTATTGCTTCCTCTAATTTATAGTTAGCCGTATAGTGCATTTCATAAAATCTGCCCTGCTGTTTATGGTCTATGTCTTTAAGAGAATAGATCATATCCAATTTTGCTTTGTCTGTGATATACTCTATGGGGTTGTCTGTTGCGGTTTTTACCTTGTCTTTACACTTCTTGCAAGACGATATTCCTAATACTGATATCGCTAACAGTATTAATGCTAGCTTTATAATGCGGTTCTTTGTCATAATGCTTATTGTTGTTGATTTTTACAAAAATACAAAAAGGAACTGACTTTCGCCAATTCCTTTTTAGTCGGGGTACTCCGACTCGAACGGAGGAGCGCCTGGGGACAGGCGCTAAGTGCAGTTGCTATCGCAACGCGCCAGCTCACTACGTTCGCGCCTTTGGCTTGTTATATGTCCCCCGTTCTCGTATGTGTAATAAGCAAATTTTAAATCGACAATTTTCGGAAAAGTAAAATCGACATATTAAAGTCGAGACAAAATGTTAATAATATCAACTATATATTATTGAATAACCCTATTTTAATGGGATTATCCTTAT
>UQWT01000053.1 GCA_900544815.1 uncultured Bacteroidales bacterium
AACTCTGTCGGAGCCTTCCGACAACTCTACGACACCCTATATAAAAAAGAGACCAACCCTTTTGGGTCAGCCTCTTTATTTACTATTAACCTAAATCTAACCTATGAAAAAACTATTTGTCTTAGTTTATTTCAAACACTGTGCCACAGATTAATATTTAGTTGTTTTTTTAGATTATTTTTAAGCAATTGAAAAAACTCTTTGTTCTAAATAGTTGATACTATTTCTAATAAACCTCTTTCCTCTCTTTACCCTAAAAAAGCTAAAGCCAACGCCAAAGCTAAAGCTAAAGCCAACGCAATTGTACTAAAATCTTTTCAATATTAATTCCTCAACCGTCCTTTTAGGTACATGATGAGTCCCGTTCTCCTCTCTCCAATATTTAAAATTATTGTTCTCCATATCATCTACCATAACCTTCTCTACAGGTACACCAAAAGCGATAACCTGAATTATTGAATATCGTGGCTCAAGACCAAGAATATTGGAGAGGCCTTCCCTCTTTACTGAAGCTATTATGCAGCCGCCGTACCCAAGTTCAACAGCCTGCAGCAATATGCTTTGTGCGGTAATTCCATTGTCGCAAGAGCAGTTGCCTGCTATCTCTGTATCCAGTACCTGAATGATATATGCGGCAGGCCTTTCACCCTCAGCCGGACCGTCCCAGTCTGTGAGGTATCCCGCCCATCCCAAGGTAGAGAAGATCTTAGAGTTCATCTCTGCCGAGTTGCTTACAACGTATTTAATAGGCTGTATGTTCCTCGACGACGGAGAGAATCTTGCAGCCTCTATCATGAGATTAAGCTCCTCATCCTTAATGGGTTTGCTCTCATCAAACCGTCTGTAGCTTCTGCTCTTTTTTATAAGGTCCAATACCTTCATATTGTATCTACTCCTTTACAAGTTCAACCCTCTCAATTACAACAGGTGTCTGAGGAACATCCTTTGCACCTACCGGAACATTGGAGATGGCGTCAACAACATTAAGACCGCTCAATGTCTCTCCAAAGATGGTATATGCCCCGTCTAAGTGAGCACAGTTCTCCGGAGATGAAACAATATAGAACTGAGATCCCGACGATTCCTTCATAGGATTTGATGTGTCACCTTTACGTGCAGCGGCAAGAGCCCCTTTCTTGTGTGTGTGGGTACCTACAATCTCCGCAGGAATTGTATATCCGGGGCCACCCTGTCCCCATCTGCTTCTCATTGTAGTGTCCTTTGAATACGGGTCTCCGGCCTGAATCATAAAATCCTTTATAACCCTATGGAAAAGAATGCCGTCAAAAAATCTCTCCGATGCAAGTTTTACAAAATTGTCTCTGTGCTGAGGGGTATCTTTGTAAAGTTTTATTCTTATTGTACCCATATTGGTAATAATGTCAAATACAGGCTCCTCTGCTACCGAATCCGGGCAGAAAGCCAATTTCTGTTCTGTTTTTACCTCCATATTCTCTTTTTTTGTCTCTGCAGATTCATCTGCGCTCTTGTTGTTTTTACTACCGCCGTTACAGCCTGCAAAAGCCAATGCCGCAATGCCTAAAACAGTTAAAAATCTAAGTTTCATGATAATGATATATTTTCAAATGAAGTCCAAATATAGACAAAAATAATGTTTTTACGCTACTTCTTTCTATCTTTGAGGCACAATGCCATGTCTCAATTGAAAAAATGAAGAGATTATCAAAAAGTTATCTGAAATCCGTTTGGATTACTTTACTTTTAGTTGTGTCTGTATTTCAATATGCAGGTGCAACAGCATTCTCTATATCTGATTCAACGGTAAACAAAACTCAGAGGGTAGGGCTTGTTTTAAGCGGAGGAGGCGCAAAGGGACTCTCCCACATTGGCGTTATAAAGGCTTTGGAGGAGAACAATATACCTATAGACTACATTTGCGGTACATCGATGGGGGCCATCGTAGGCGGACTTTACGCAATTGGCTATACCACAGATGAGATGATAGAGCTGTTTGCCGGTAAGGAGTTTGATTCCTGGTCCAGAGGGGAGCCCGAATATGAATATGGCAGTTTCTTTTATAGGGACGAACCTACCCCCACCATGTTTAGTTTTGGAATAGGAACAAAGGAGAATAAGAATCCGCTTCCCGATAAAAACGGCCAGGTAGGTTCAAAGAAGAGGGTAAAGTTAGACCTGCCGGTGAGCTTTGTAAAGCCATACCCCATGGATTTAGAGTTTATGAGAATCTTTGCACCTGCAGCAAAGGCTTCCAAGTACGATTTTGATTCCCTTATGGTTCCGTTCTTCTGCGTATCATCTGATATTGCAAGAAAGAGGGAGTATGTATCAAGAAAAGGGGATCTCTCTGCAGCGGTGAGAGCATCAATGACATATCCGTTTTTTTTTAAACCCATAACAATAGACTCGACATTGCTCTTTGATGGTGGATTCTACAACAACTTTCCATGGGAGATAATGGAGGAAAACTATTCTCCTGATTTTATAATAGGAGCAAAATGCGTTACAGGCGAGAACAACTTAGATGAGGAGGAGATAGCCTCACAAGTTATAGGGATGCTTGTCTCACAGACAGATTATAACATCCCTCCGGACAAAGGGGTGATAATAGGCAGGGTCTACCCGTATGGTGTTATGGATTTCAAGAAGGTGAATGAGATTGTGGAGATGGGGTATCAGAATGCACAGCCATACATAAAAAGCATAAAAGAGAGGGTTAAAAGCCAAAGAACCCCGGAGCAGCTTGCTATGCGGAGACGATTGTTCAAGGAAAAATGCAAGCCTATGGTCATTGCAGATGATATAGACATATCTCCAAATATGCACAAAGGGGACAAGATTTTTATATCAAGAACTTTAAGAAACGATAAAAAGGGCGATATAAAATTCGAGACCTTTAAGCGAGGCTACTACAGGGTTATTGCAACCAACACAGTAAGGACGTTTTATCCGTCGTACAAATTAACGGATGATTCGCTCTACCATATTAATATAAAGGCTACAAAGACAGCCCCTGTAAGAATATCCATTGGCGGTAACATATCATCTTCGTCACTTAACCAGGGATATTTGGGCGTAAGCTATTCAAAAATGGGGCTTCATCCATGTAAGGTAGGGCTTGGAATGAACATAGGACGCTTTTACAAAGGGGGGAATATAGGGTTCAGATATGCCATAGGTATCAAACCTATGGCTTTTATCTCCGGAGATTTTGTCCTTCACCAGTTTGATTATTACGGAGGTAATCAGTCTTTTTTTACTCCCGACAAATTGCCTGATAATGTCCAGGAGAGGGAGACATACGCAAAAGTATCGCTTGGAACAGCCCTCTCAATCAAGAGGAACATTGTTGGAAAGATCTCTGTTGGAACAGGCAGATTGGATTACCGATATTTTTTTGATGGTAGCTATGGAGCAAAAGACAAGCCCAACAGAACCTATATAGATGTTGTCTACCCGGAGGCGAGCATAGAGAGAAACTCCCTTAACTACGACTTTTACCCCACAGAGGGACAGAGACTGTTTATAGGGGCAAGATATATATTCGGCAGAGAGACCTATCGCAGCAGCAGGAGGGCGATACCAGATATGGTAAATGGAGATTTGTCGGGAAGCAAAGAGTTTAAAAACAGCTTTAGACATACCGTTTTGGGAAGGTTCTATTCAGACAGTTACTACAGGATAAACCGATGGTTAAGATTAGGTGTCATGTTGGATTTTACCTTCTCTACAAGACAAGATAAAGGTAATTATTATGCCACACTGCTGTATATGCCCGTGTTCCAGCCTGTACCGCACAGTAATACCCTTATGATGGAGAGATACAGGGCAAACACATATTTGGGCGTTTCGGTGTCTCCGATAGTTACATTTGCAAACTCGCTGTATCTGCATACAACTGTAGCATATTTCCAGCCTTGGGAGATGATAAACCATTTAGGCAATGGCCTATATGAGTATAGCGGTAGGTTGCCTCACGGCGGCCTTATTGGAAATGCCGCTCTCGTATGGCAGAGTC
The DNA here is from genome assembly GCA_900544815.1 of uncultured Bacteroidales bacterium. GTDB lineage: Bacteria > Bacteroidota > Bacteroidia > Bacteroidales > UBA932 > Egerieousia. Next base: position 3,998 of record UQWT01000053.1, read on the forward strand.
CTATAGGACCGGTATCTTTGGCGGCTACATACTACTCAAAAGCAGATGGGAGGCACTGGTATACTCAATTGAATATAGGGATGCTGCTGTTTAAGAAAAGAATGTTCAGATAATGTCTAACTTTAGTCCAATAAAAAAATTAGCGTCGGAGACCGCTATATACGGGTTGAGTACAATATTGGCCCGTATGATAAATTTCTTCTTTGTCCCAATATATACAAGGGTTCTTACCCAGGAGAATTACGGCTCGTATACAGAGATAATGTCTTATATAGCTGTGTTGCAAGTTGTCCTTATACTTGGTTTGGAAACAGGATGCTTTAAGTTTGCAAACAGTATAAAGAACTCCACGCATGAGTACGAAGGTATGACACCCAAAGACCCGTTTGCAACCTCTTTTATAACAATACTTGGAACATCTGCCCTCTTTTGGCTGTCGCTTGTGCTTTTTGCAGAGCCATTGGCGGGGATGATTGGATATGCCGGTTACAGGCAGATGATAATATATACAGGTGGAATTTTAGCATTGGATTCGGTTACTGCAATAATGTTTGCGCAGCTCAGGTATAGGGAAAAAGCTCTTAAATTTGCAGTGTTCAAGACAATAAAGATTGTGTCTGAATTATGCTTTAATCTTCTTCTGTTTTTTGTTGTGCCAAAATATCTTGTGCAGCATCCGCAAAGTCTGCTTACGGCATTCATACCTGCACAACCAGATTTTTCATATATAGTTTTTGCCGTATTTTTAAGTTGTATTGTGTGTACATTACTGTTTGTGCCGGATATTCTTCACCTTAAACTCAGATTTAACGGTAAGCTGCTAAAGAAACTTCTTGTATATTCGTTGCCGCTTATGATTGCCGGTTTACCGGGAATAGTAAATGAGAGCTTGGACAGAATACTTTTTAGATATTTTGCCCCCGAAGGTGCAATATGGAGGGCTGAACTTGGTATCTATGGAGCCGCACTCAAATTAGCGGTAATAATGAATCTGTTTATTCAGATGTTCAGATATGCTGCAGAGCCGTTCTTCTTTGCAAGAGGAAAAAACAGAGAGCTACTTGCCCAAGTGATGGAATATTTTGTTGCTTTCTGTATGATTATCTTTCTTGGTATAATGTTCTATATGGATGTTATAGAGCTTATATTGGGTAAGGATTTCAGAGGGGCTGTTGGAACGGTGCCTGTAATGTTGCTCTCTTATATGGGATTGGGAATGCTGTTTAATGTAAGCATGTGGTACAAACTTAGCGGGCAGACAAAATATGCTGTAACAATTACACTTGCAGGGTTGGCTGTTACGTTTGTGATAAATGTTGTCTTTATGCCATATTTTTCATACTGGGCATCTGTGTTCGCTCATCTGCTTAGTGTGACATGTATGCTGGTTTACAGCGTAAAATTGGGGAATCGGTATTATCCTATCCCGTATAGATGGGGTATTATATGCAAATATATAGGCGTGGGTTTAGTTCTTTATGGAGTTTCCTGTTTAATGAGTACCTTTGTGTGGAGTTCAATCTCTGCGAGAGATGCTGCGGTGGAGTTGATAAAGATAATATTTAATACAATACTTTTAATTGTTTTCCTTTTGTACTGCTTAAGAGAAACGGGGTTATATTCCGTAATTAAAGCAAGGCTTGGAAGATGAGATTAAATTTGAATCATGAATAAGACAGAGAAGATAATTGTAAAAGTTATTAACAAGAGTGGTACTCAATTACCTGTATACGCAACAGAGCTTTCTGCCGGTATGGACTTGAGAGCTTCAATTAATGAACCTATTGAGATAGACAGTCTTCAAAGAGTGCTTGTGCCAACAGGGCTTTACATATCACTGCCTAAAGGGTATGAGGCGCAGATAAGGCCAAGAAGCGGATTAGCTGCAAAACATGGTATAACTGTGCTTAACAGCCCCGGAACAATAGATGCAGACTATAGGGGGGAGATAAAGGTTATACTTGTCAATCTTTCAAAAGATAAGTTTGTAATTGAGCCGGGTGTGAGAATTGCTCAGATGGTTGTTGCAAGACACGGCAAAGTTGAATGGTGTGAGAGTGAAGAGTTGGACGAAACCGAACGCAATAGCGGCGGTTTTGGATCAACAGGTGTTCATTAATTTTGTACCAATGGAAATAGAGAGTTTATACAATATATACAAAGGGTGTAGCGGCGGTGTATGTACAGATACTCGGCAGATTAAAGAACATTGCATGTTCTTTGCCCTTAAAGGGGAAAATTTTAACGGCAACGAGTTTGCAAAACAGGCGCTTGAAAAGGGGGCCGACAAGGTGATAATGGACGATTTGTCTCTTTATGAGAAGTTTGGAGGCAGAGGCGATAACAGTATTATCCTTGTTGAGGATGTGTTGGATACCCTTCAGCGTATAGCACGTCACCACAGACTAAGTTTTAAGATACCCGTAATAGCGCTTACGGGAACAAATGGAAAAACAACAACCAAGGAACTTATAACGGCGACTCTTGCAACAACATACAATGTAGTTAGTACAAAAGGAAACCTAAATAACTATATAGGTGTACCACTAACACTTCTTGGCTTGAATGAGGATACCCAGATTGCGGTAATAGAGATGGGAGCAAGTGCCCCCGGAGAGATAGAGCATCTTTCGTGGATTGTCTGTCCTACCTTTGGTCTTATAACCAATGTTGGAAAAGCGCACCTGTTAGGGTTTGGTTCATTTGATGGTGTAATGAAAACAAAAGGTGAACTGTATGATAACCTTGTGGAGCACAAAAAGATCGCATTTATCAACACAGATAATGAATATCTCTGCCGGATGCAGAGCATGCGGCCATCATTGCAGATTGTGCCGTACGGAGTGAAACCAATGGATGCTCGGATAGTAAGAGAGGATAGCTCTCCGTACCTTAATGTTGAGATTGCAAATCCGTCATCATTGGAACAGCCATCGCGTATAGTTGTAAGGACGCATCTTATAGGTGATTACAATGTAGACAATGTGCTTGCAGCTCTATGTGTTGCAACCTATTTTGCAGTACCTACACAAAAGGCGATAGCGGCAATTTCAAATTATATCCCATCCAACAACAGATCTCAATTATGCAGGACAGAGAGAAATACGCTTATCATAGATGCCTATAATGCCAATCCAACCAGCATGGGAGCCTCTTTGGATAATTTTGCAAAATTGGAGATGGAAAACAAAATTCTCATATTGGGAGATATGTTGGAATTGGGCAGCGATTCCCTTTTCGAGCATGGCAGTATTATAGCTAAGGCGGATTCTATCAACCCTAATGCAATAATTCTTGTTGGTAGCGAGTTTATCAAGGCTTACAAAGGGCTTGATAGAAGAATAAAAAGCCATGTGATTACTTTTAAAAATTCAGACGAGTTGGCATTGTATCTTAAACGGGAAAAACCCGCGGGGAAGACATTCCTAATAAAGGGGTCTCATGGCACCCACCTTGAGAAAATAATTCAGTTTTTGTAGACGAGTTACCCCCTTTATAAGTTTATAGCTTTGGTTTTGGCCTATTAAGTTTATAGTTTATAGTCAGTTAATTAGTTTATTGTTTTTAAGCTTAAAGTTTCTTACTTTAAGCTTTACTGCTATTAACTTAAAAACTGTCTATACACTATGAACTTTCAACTATTAACTTTTATTTTGCTAATTTAATTTTAATAGCCAACGCTAAAGCTAACGCCAACGCCTATAGAGGTTGTTTCACTATTCTCTAATTATATTCCAAAACACAGATTACTGAAATATTCTTTTAAATCTTTTTGGCGGATGTTAGTTAGGCATTATCTTTGCGCTCCGGAAACCGCAAACACTAAAATGGTTTCCAAATTTTATAGATGAAACGGGAACAGATATTAGAAACGGCATTCAGGGAATACGCTAAATACGGGGTTAAACGTGTTAGCGTGGACGATATTGCGCAAAAACTTAAAATATCAAAGAAGACTATTTACGAGTTCTTCTCCGGCAAGGATGAGTTTACAAAGGAGGCTTTTATTTATAAGCAGAGAGAGCAATTAGCTAAGGCAGAGGAGATAGCATGCGGAGATGGAACCCCGTTGGAGAAAATATTGAGGTTAGATATGCAGAGCTTTAGGTTTTTTAGTAATATCTGTGAACATTTCTTTAATGATATTGCCAATACACCGGCACTACGAGAGGTTGGTGAGAGCTGGTTTAATAAGATGAAATCCCTTATTATGGGACTTATAAGTGAAGGGATAAAAGAGGGGGAGCTTAGAGAGGATGAGAATTACGAAATATTGGGACCTCTTACCAAAAGTCAGATAATAAACAATTTGAGTATTGAGGAGTTAACCAATAAGTATAGGCCTGATGAGATTTGCAAGATAACTCTTATTACAATTATGAAGGGCTACTCAACCCCAAAGGGGAGAGAGGTTTTAAAGAGAATAGAAAAAGAAGATATATAAGTTTATGAGAAAAGGTATTTTAAAATTAATTTTAACGGTCTGCGCCGGAGCTATGAGCGTGCAGGCTTTTGCGCAGGATACTTTGCATCTTACATTGGATGACGCACTTAAAATTGCATTGTCTGAAAACCGTACGTTAAAGATTGCAGAGATGGAGGTTGTAAAGAAAGGTTATGCCAGAAAGGGTACATACGCCTCACTTTTCCCACAGATAGATTTTAGTACAAACTACCAGAGAACCATTAAGAAACAGGTGCTGGTTATGGGTGACCAGTCTTTTGCAATTGGTACAGACAATACCTGGAGCACAGGTTTCGGCGCCTCTATGCCGTTGGTAAATGTTCCTCTTTGGAAGAGCATACAGATTACAGGACAGGATGTGGAGCTTGCTGTTGAGAAGGCGAGAGGCAGCAAGATAGATCTTATAGAGCAGGTAAAGCAATCCTTCTTTGCTGTTCTTTTGGCAAAGGATTCGTACGAGGTGTATAAAGAGAACTATAATACGGCTGTAGATAACTACAATGTTGTAAAGGATAAGTATGATGCCGGCAAAACATCTCAATATGACCTTCTTACGGCAGGAGTTGCGGTAAGGAATGCAGAACCGAACATGTACAATGCACAGGGGAATATTGTTGTTACGCAATGGCAGCTTAAAGCTGTTTTGGGATTGGATCTTAACAATGAGATTGCATGTGATGGAAACCTCAAAGATTATGAGTATGAACTTGCAAGGGTCTCAGAGGAGGATCCAATGGCTGCTGCAGACACACTTTCTTTAGATAAGAACAGTACGTTAAAGCAGTTGGAGATTCAGGATGAGCAGTTGCACAAGACCTATCAGTCTCAGCTTGCAAAATATTATCCCACACTTGCAGGCTCTATTTCTTATAACTGGAATGCTATGACAAATACATTCAGATTCAATCAGTTTAACTGGACTCCTTATTCAGTTGCAGGTATATCCCTTACTATTCCAATCTTTTCCGGAGGACAGCGTTACTACACGCTCAAACAGACAAAGGTGCAGAGAGAGCAGATGGCACTCCAGATAGAGGAGACAAGAAAGAATTTGGAGGTTTCCATTACTCAAAGTCTCAGCAGCCTTAACACCTCTGCAAAGCAGTATACTGCAGCTAAAAAGAGCATAGAGAGTGCAGAGAAGGGTAACAGCATAGCTCACAAGAGATATGAGATTGGTAGTGGAACACTCTTGGAGATGCAGAATTCACAGCTTGCTCTTATGCAGTCGAGGTTGAATCTTAACAGCTCAATCTACAATTATCTTGTTACCAAATCCTCTTTGGATAAGATTCTTGGCATAAGCGCGGATAATTTGTAGCATTGGCGTTAGCGTTAGCCTTAATTTAGTTGAAAGTGTATGGTTTATAGTGTATAGAGAAATGCATTGGCGTTAGCGTTGGCTATCATAATTAAATTAGCTAAAGCAAATGCCAAGGCTAAAGCCAATTTGTCGGGAAGAAAAATAATAGTGATAATAATTTTAAAATAACATAACAAAGATGAAGAAAAGTAGAATTATCGTAGGCGGTCTTATGCTCTGCGCATTTGTCCTTTCGCTATCCTCATGCAAAAGCAAAAGGGAGACAAAAGATGCAGAGGCTGCTTTGGTAGCTGCTCAGAATGTAGAGAATGCAGCTGCTGTTCAAGTGAAAGTTGAAAAAGTATTTGAGGAGGATGTAGATCAGGAGGAGGTCTATTCAGCTTCTGTAATAGCTAATACAACAAACAACATATCTCCAAAGATGAGCTCAAGAATAGAGAAGATTTTTGTTGAGGTTGGAGACATGGTTCAGAGAGGCCAGATTCTTGCAAAGATGGAGGCTACAAGCCTTGTTCAGGCAAAGAGCCAGATGCAGAATGACTCTATTGAGTTGAGCCGTGCCAGGCAGTTGTATGAGGTTGGCGGCAACTCAAAGTCTGAGTTGGATGGAAAGATTCTCGCATACACAATCTCAAAGACCAACTACGACAACCTTGTTGAGAATACAATTCTAAGAAGCCCTATCAACGGTATTGTTACTGCAAGAAATTATGATCAGGGTGATATGTTCACAATGTCGCAGCCTCTGTATGTGGTTGAACAGATTACCCCGGTGAAACTTGTTGTAAATGTTTCTGAGGGTTTATTTAAGGATATAAAGAAAGGTATGTCTGTTGATGTAAAATGTGATGTTTACGGAGACAGAGTATTTAAAGCAAAGGTTAATTTGGTGTACCCTACGATAGATGCCGCTACAAGAACTTTTCCTGTTGAGTTGGTTATAGCAAATGCAGACCAGTCTGTAAGACCGGGTATGTTTGCAAGAGCATATTTTGTTTACGGAACAGCAAAGCATGTTGTAGTTCCCGACAAAGCCGTTCTTAAGCAGAGCGGTTCAGGCGACAGATACGTATATGTTGTAGAAAACGGAAAGGCTGTGTTCAAAAAGGTTGAACTTGGTAGAAGAATGGGTACCGAGTATGAGATTATAAGCGGTCTTAATACAGGTGATGATGTTGTTACAGAGGGACATGCAAGGCTCTCTAATGGATGCAATGTAGAGGTGGTTAAATAACAACTGTAATTTTGGAATTTAATTTATGAGTTTATATCAATCAGCAGTAAAGAAACCTATAACCACAGCCCTTATTTTTGTGGGTATAGCAATCTTTGGTATCTTCTCCCTAATACAGATACCTATCAACCTGTATCCCGACATTGACACAAACACCATTATGGTTATGACAACCTATAGCGGTGCCAGTGCCCAGGATATAGAGAACAACGTAACCAAGCCTTTGGAGAACACTCTTAACAGTGTAAGTAACCTAAAGGACATGACATCCAAATCCAAGGAGAATGTATCTATCATAACCTTGGAGTTTGAGTACGGTATAGATATAGATGTGGCAACCAATGATGTGCGAGACAAGTTGGATATGGTCACCTCTGCGCTTCCCGACGAAGCAGACACACCTATCATCTTTAAATTCGGAGCCGATGATATTCCTATCCTGCTGCTATCTGTAACGGCAGAGGAGAGTACCAACGGCCTTAACAAGATCTTGGATGACAAGGTCGCCAACCCGCTTGCCCGTATTGCCGGTGTAGGTACGGTATCTATTTCCGGAGCACCAACCCGTGAGATAAAGGTCTATTGCGACCCTTATAAATTGGAGGCATATAACCTTACCATTGAGACAATTGCGCAGATTATAGGCCAGGAGAACAAGAATACCCCTGCAGGTTCTATAGATATTGGATCCAACACCTACTCTATGCGCGTGCAGCACGAATTTACAGATGCTTCACAGATGAACGATTTGGTTGTAGGGCATCAGGGAGACAAGGTTATCTACCTTAAAGATGTTGCTACAGTTGAGGATGGTTTGGAGGAGAGATCCCAGGAGACCTACAACAACGGACACAAAGGTGGCATGATCATCATCCAAAAGCAGTCCGGTGCAAACTCTGTAAATATATCAAAGAAGGTTAAGGCAAAACTCCCCGAAATTCAGGAGTCGCTTCCTTCGGACGTTAAGTTGGGTATCATTGTAGATACATCAGATAACATCCTTAATACCATAGACTCCCTAAAGGAGACCATCTTCATAACATTCATATTGGTTATGTTGGTTGTGTTTATCTTCTTGGGGCGTTGGAGAGCTACATTTATCATTATCCTTACAATCCCTATATCGTTGTTAGCATCTCTCATATATCTGTTTGCAACGGGTAATACGTTGAACATTATATCGTTGAGTTCGCTTTCCATTGCAATTGGTATGGTGGTGGACGATGCCATTGTGGTTTTGGAGAACGTTACAACGCATATAGAGAGGGGTAGCCGGCCTAAGCAGGCGGCCGTTTATGCTACAAATGAGGTTGCAATCTCAGTTATAGCATCTACACTTACAATGTTGGCTGTGTTTATGCCGCTTACAATGATTAAAGGTATTGCCGGTATAATGTTCAGACAGTTGGGTTGGATTGTAAGTATCATTATGATAGTATCAACAGTTGGAGCATTGTCACTAATCCCTATGCTTTGTTCAAACATGCTTAGGCTGAATAACAAGCATGGCAAGCTGTACAACCTGCTTTTTGTCCCAATCAACAAAGGTTTGGATTGGTTGGATACTGCATACGCAAAACTGCTTGGGTGGTGCGTTCACCACAGAACAATTGTTGCAATGGGCGCTTTGGCAATATTCCTGCTTACAATGCTCTTTATAGGCCCAAAAATTAAGTCTGAGTATTTTCCTGTTGCCGATAATGCCCGTATTGGTATTACAATAGAGTTGCCTATTGGTACAAGACAGGAGATAACAAAAGAGTTTGCGCTAAAGATAAACCAACTCTTCACCGACAAATATCCGGAGATAAGAAAGATTAACTTTACAGAGGGCTCTGCAAGTACAGACAACGTATGGGCATCTTTCCAGACAAACGGTACGCATATTATAAGCTTTAACATAAGTTTGTTAAGTGTTACAGAGCGTGAAAGGGGATTGCTTGAGATCTGCGAGGAGATGAGAAAGGATCTGGCTCAATATCCTATTATTAAAACCTATAAGGTTTTGGCCGGCGGACAGAGTGGTGGAATGAGCGGTGAGGCAACCGTAGATGTTGAGATTTACGGATATGACTTTGCCGAAACAGATGCAAGAGCACAAGCGGTAAAGGCAAAACTTATGGAGGCCGGTTCTAATCAGGTACTTATAAGTAGGGAGGATTATGTTCCTGAGTATCAGGTAGAGTTTGATAGGGAGAAATTGGCTCTTAACGGACTTAATGTCTCTACCGCCTCTTTATACCTGCGTAACAGGATAAACGGAGCCTTGGCTTCTTACTATAGAGAGGATGGAGATGAGTACGACATAAGGGTAAGGAACGGACGCGAGTTTAGACAGTCTGTAGAGGATATAGAGAATATAATGTTGTACAATGCTGCAGGAAAGGGTGTGAGAATCAAAGATGTTGGAAAGGTTGTTGAGACACTTACACCTCCTACTATTGAGAGAAAGAACCGTGAACGTGTGATAACTGTATCTGCGGTTGTGCCTAAAGGAATGGCAATGAGTGATTTGGTTGCAGCAACAAAGAGCATTCTTAAAGATATGGACTGGACAGGCAACCTATCATGGCAGTTGTCTGGTTCATACGAGGATCAGCAGGATACCTTTGGTGATCTTACATTGCTTATGGTGTTGATAGTAATACTGGTATTCATTGTTATGGCGGCACAGTTTGAGTCTTTGACCTATCCGTTTGTGATTATGTTCTCAATTCCGTTTGCAGTTGTAGGTGTAATGTGGGGATTGTTTGTAACGGGTACACCATTGAACGTAATGTCTTTGATTGGTCTTATGATGTTGTTAGGTATTGTGGTAAAGAATGGTATTGTGCTTATAGACTACACAATCCTTTGCCGTGAGAGAGGCTTGGGTGTTTCTCAGGCTGTTCAGACAGCAGGTCATTCCCGTTTGCGTCCTGTGCTTATGACAACTCTTACCACAGTGTTGGGTATGGTGCCTATGGCAATTGGAACAGGCGAAGGTGCAGAGGTCTGGAGAGGTATGGGTATGACAGTTGCATGGGGACTTTCTGTATCAACCTTGATTACATTGGTAATTGTTCCTGTAATGTATTGCGTATTTGCCGGAAGAGGTATTAAACGTAAGAGAAAGAAAGAGCTAAAGGTTTACCGTAAGGCTAAGAAGGAGTTGGCTGCATCCAAGTAACAATTAAATTTTAATAAGATGAAAGCATTATTTATATCATACAATCAGGCATACCACGAGGAGATATTGGATCTTATGAACCAGGCTCACTTAAAGGGGTATACAAACTGGGAGGTTGTAAGAGGCAGAGGTTCCGTAGACGGGGAACCTCACCTTGGAGACCATGCCTGGCCAACACTTAATGCAGCTCTGCTTATCTTTGGACAGGACGACAGGGTTGCAACTCTAAAGAAGACACTTAAGGTGTTGGACAAGACCAATCCTGCCATGGGACTGCATGCCTTCTCTTGGGATGCAGACGAGGAGTAAAGTCTATATGTTAGCCGTTTTTTGCAGCTGACAATGACTAACCAAATAATTTCTTTAAAAAAACGCTTCCGCGGAGGCGTTTTTTTATTGCCTTTTTTGCTGGTTCAAGAGATTTATCTTTAGGATATGCCCTTTTCATTTTTGCAAAATCCCTGTGAGCTTTCCATACGCTCTTTACATAACTTCCCTTTCCCTGTAGAATATATACGCAGGCACATAATCCGTCCAAGCATTTACGCCAAAATAAAAGCAAGCCTCTTGTTGAGTGCGGATAGTTTTTGTACAGCATTAAGAGGTTGTTCCTATAATTGAGGTACAGCTTAAAAGGGGAGGTTTGCGGAAGCGTGCCACCCCCAACATGATATACAACAGCCTGCGGAACAGACCATACCTCATAACCGGCTATCTGCGTCCTCCAGCAGAAATCTATCTCCTCCATGTGTGCAAAGAACTGCTCGTCCAATCCACCCAATCTGCCATAGATATCAGATCTTACGCACATAGCCGCACCGGTTGCCCAGAAGATTTGTCGGGAAGCATTATATTGTCCATTATCTTTCTCTACCTTGTTCATAAGCCTGCCATAGCAGTATGGAAACCCCCAGACATCCAAAAGGCCTCCTGCAGCTCCTGCGTATTCAAAGTACTCCGGCCTGTATTCTGCTAAAACTTTTGGCTGTACAACACCAACGTTTGGGTGCGAGTCCATAAACTCAACCATAGGCTCTAACCATCCCTTCTCAATCCTTATGTCTGAATTAAGTAGCATGAAATATTCGCAGTCCGTCTCTTTAAAAGCTCTGTTATACCCCCCTGTAAAACCGTAGTTCTTATCAAAAAGGATAAGCCTAACCTGCTCTGCCGTATAGTTTTGCCTTATCCACTCAACAGAATTATCTGTAGAGCCGTTGTCTGCTACAACTATCTCTGCATATTGCGGAGTATTTTCTACCAATGCAGGCAGGTATTTTTTTAAGAACCCCTCTCCGTTCCAGTTGAGGATAACCACAGAGATCTTGCGCCTATTGTAGGTTTTAGCTGTTTGCAGGTTGGTGACTTCCATATTCAGTATTTTTTATTACGGCAAAAGTAGCCAAATTCATTTACTATCCTTTCACTTCCCGACAAAAATATTTTATTCGCTTTAGCGCATTTTTTTATTATCTTCGTAGCAAAGGTATTGACAAACGTGTGATTAAAATTTAAACCTTAAACAGTTAGCTTAACATGAAAAGAGATCTATTCTTGCTACGCAGCATAGCAGTCTGTAAGCTCATCAGAGATAACAGCCATTTATCATCA
>UQWT01000054.1 GCA_900544815.1 uncultured Bacteroidales bacterium
TATCCTAAAGAGGTTGCGTACTGCGCTGTGGAAATAGCATTTTTTACCATCTATCGTCTTGCATTCTAGTGCTCCTGTGGATTCCCATTTTTGAAGGTCCTCTGCGGTGATGTTTGGAAAATACTCTTTAAGATCCTCCAATACAGACTCTTGAGTGCGATAGAAGTCTTTCTTTATCCTGTTCATTAAATCTAATTGGAACTCGGCCTCCCATCTGTCTGTGGAGGTTACATTCTCACAACTGATTATACTTCTCAACTGGCTCCCTGCAAGTGAGAAATCTCCATTCTCTATCATCTGCCTTGTCTGCTGCAGCTGTACAGTGTGGTTCTGGGCATAAACAAAATGTCCACCCCCCCAAACAAGGAGTATGGACAATATTGCTGCCTTAATCTTTTTAGTTAAAGTTTCGGCGTTCATAAAAATATGTTGTTATTACTGTTTTACACGTTCTCCGTAGCTTCTGTCCTCGGTTTTAACACGGATCTTCTCGCCCTGATTAATGAAAAGCGGAACCATAATCTTTGCTCCTGTCTCAAGGGTAGCCTCTTTTAGTGCATTGGTAGAGGCTGTATCGCCCTTAACAGCAGGTTCTGTATAGGTAACTTCCAACTCAACGAACTGAGGTAGCTCGCATGTAAGGCATCTCTCCTCGTCTGCAAGGAACATCATCTCAACATTCTGTCCCTCTTTCATAAGGTCTGCATTGTCAACGAAGTCTGTCTCCAAATGAATCTGGTCAAAGGTCTCGCTGTGCATAAAGTTGTATCCTGTCTCATCCTTGTATAGGAACTGGTAAGGTCTTCTCTCAACGGTAATTGTCTCAATCTTCTCACCTGCATTGAAGGTGTTCTCCAAGATCTTGCCGTTCTCAAGGTTTCTGAATTTGGTCTTTACGAAGGCAGGACCTTTACCTGGTTTTACATGCTGGAAATAGATCAATTGGCAAGGTTTGCCGTTGTAAGTGAAAAATAAACCGTTTTTAAAATCTGCTGTTGTTGCCATATATTTAAATATTATTAATAATCTTATACATGAAGCTGCCAAAAAGGTAAAGTCTGCTTATTAACCTACTTCCCCAAACGGGAGGGTGAAGCTGTGCTCTGCTTAGCTACTCTTTGGGTGGCTTAATAGGGTGCAAAAATAATAAAATTTGTTAATTTTTTTATTCTGTTCCTATAATGTGGAGTTTTATCCCTGCGGAAAAGAATACTATATCTTTTAGTTTAAGGTAACTGTTGGTGCATTTTGAAACTATGTTGAGGTCGTTGGCGCTTAATTCATAGTAGAGACTTAAGTCTCTTATTCTCTTCTCTTTGGAGATGCTCCATGTGAGGCTTTCTCCAATGAATATGTTAAATCTTATACGTGTGGTAAAGCCGTAATAGTGTTTCATTGGGTATCTGGATGGTTCTCTAACCCAATATTTCTCTCCGTAAATCATTGTCATGTATAGCCCGCAGACAATAGGTTCAAATGACAGGTTTTTGTTTATCTGCAGGCTGAATGGGGAATAGTTCTGTTTTAATGTGCAGGTGAGATGTGCCTTGTCTGCATATTTTTTTGGCAGAAAGCCTATCATGAAATCTGTTTCCCACTGCTCTTTACGGCCGTAATCCCATCCGCATCCTGCTGCAAAGACCCCCATGTCTCCTGCATACTGGAGTTTTACATGTGTTGGCACAACCTTTTTCCACCCTTCATAGCCTCTGTATGTTCTGTGGTCTCCATATCGTGTCCTTCTTGCCTCCCTCTTTGCTCTTGAAAGGCTGTCTGAAAGGTTAACTCTCTCAGATTTCGTTATGCCGGCGGCATTGAGAGGGTTGATTGTCGGGAAGCAGATTAGAATGAAAAGGGCTATAAACAGGCTTTTGTTAAAAATTGACAATCTCATGCGTATAGCCCTCCTCGTTGATACAAAACAATAAGTAACCCATTTTTTGGATATTAGCACACTCAAAATATACTGTTCCGTCGTTGAATTTGTCTTCGGCCGAAAATTGGTGGTCATGCCCGTTTACACAGAACTGAAGCCCGGAGAATTTGTTCACTCCATATTGGAACACCTTTGCTGCGTTGCTGTTGAATTGGTCCGAAAATGGTGCTGCGTGCATTGCAATAACTGTTTTCTCCGCATCCTTTGGGAAATTGATTATCTGTTTCTCTATAAAATCAAAGTCCGGAACGGGTACGTCATGCCCAAATTCGAGTGCATTTGTGTTAAGGCATATAAATCTTATGTTTCCGGCTGTAAAGGCAAAGTTGAACTCTCCAAAGATTTTCTTGAAATTGAGGTCTCCCGATGCAAGGCAGTCGTGGTTGCCTATAATGCATACGTATGGGACTTTAAGTTTGTTGAGGATATCTCTCTGCCACTCAAACTCGTTGCGCATTCCAAAATCAGACAGGTCTCCGGTGTGCAGGACAAAATCTATGTCGTCTCTGCTGTTTATATTGTCTACCGCCATCTGTGTCTCATCGTACCAACGCTGGGTGTCGCTTATTACGGCAAATTTAATGCTTCTCTTTCCTGCGCACTGCTCCTCTATCTTCTTTATGTTTTTGGTGTTTATATCTTTTTCTCCCTTTACTCTTGTGTCGTACGGATGATACTCAATACATGATGCTAATATGCAACTGATGCAAAGGAGCATGGAAAGGTGCCGGCAAAATGAGCAAAATTTGTGGTCTATGCTATGGAACATTGTTGGTGCGTTATTTTTTTGCAAAAGTATTGCTTTGGGTTATAACATTCTTTGTCTGCAAGTGTTTATTGATGTTCCAAAAGTATTTATTTTTTATGGTTGAAAATAGATAATTTGCTGTTGATGTTCCAAAATGCCTATTTAATGGGCTGTATTGCAGAAGTTGGATAAAAATAATTTGCATATATAGATTTTAAACCATATCTTTGCAGTCCAATTAGGGAATACATCGCGGAGTAGAGCAGTTGGTAGCTCGTCGGGCTCATAACCCGGAGGTCGTAGGTTCGAGTCCTGCCTCCGCTACTAGTAAAGACGTAGTGTGTGAAATACATTACGTCTTTTTTGTGCCTTTTGCGAAATAGATATCCGTGGTTAACCAAGAAGCCAATCTGCGATGTCAATGATTTGGACTCCCTCATACTGATAGGAATCGTGTCGAGTCCTGGCTAATACCATCTTCGGATATGCATCTGCTATTTTCAGCAGAGGCGTCACCTCCCGTGCGAATGTATCGGAATTTGAAATGTCGTCGGATACCTGAATATATAGTTTCTCGTTCTGCTTTAGGGCTACAAAGTCAATTTCCTTCTTGTAAAGGAAACCGGCATATAATTCATAACCCCGTCTCATAAGCTCAATTGCGACAATGTTCTCATAAACCCTCCCATAGTCTAGGTTCTTGGTTCCGAGTTTGGAATACTTGAACGCATGGTCCGCCATATAATACTTGTCTTGAGATGCGAGATACTTCTTTCCTCGAATGTCGAATCTACGTACTTTATAAAACGCGAAAGCATTGCACAGGTAATCAACATACTTTCCCACCGTCTTGTCGTTTGTCTTTGTTCCCTTTGCAATTAGAGAGTCGGCGATGTTTCTGACTGATGTTATGTTGGATGCGTTGTCCAAAAGAAAGTCGCAGACAGAATACAGAAGTTGGTCATTCCTAATCTTGTATTTCTGCTTGATATCCCTGACTATCAAAGTGTCAAATACCGTGCGGATATATTTGAATCTATCTTCAGGACTCTTGTAAAGGTACGAGCCCGACATGCCGCCCTCGCGTGAGTATCTGTCGAAAGCGTTATAAATGTCACTGTAGGCGTAGTAGGTACAAAACTCCTTGAACGAAAAAGGGTAAACCTCTATCTCATACGTTCGCCCCGTGAACAAAGTGGCGAGGTCGCTGCTTAATAGAAATGCATTGGAGCCGGTAATGTATATGTCGTATCTCCCGCATTCGTGAAGGCTGTTTATTGCTTTCTCAAAGCCGGAGCACATCTGTATCTCATCAATGCATACGATATTCTCCTTGTCAGAGACATATTGGCTATTCACGAAGTCATATAACTTATGATACTCCATCTGTCCTTCAAACTCCGTCAGATTAAAATTTAGATGAATGATGTTGCATTCCGGCGAAAGGCTTCTTCTGTTCTCAATGAAAGCTTCTATCAATTTGGATTTTCCCGAACGTCTTATGCCTGTAATTACCTTTATGTCAGGTGTTCCTGTCACATCAAGCATCTTTTTTAAGTAATCGCTTCTTTCTATGAGTTTCATGCTTGTAAATTATTTCTACTTCGCAAAGTTAATAAATTTTTGTTTTTGCGAAACATGGTATTGGGATGGAGTGGCAATTTGTGCTTAAAATTCCTCAATACTTTAAGGAATGCCAACGCCAAAGCATCTATACATTATAAGCTAAAAAAAGGTATCTTTGCCAAATTATTTTTGCATTAATCACGTGATGTCAGCAATGGATAACAAAAGGATAATTATAGCTATAGACGGCTATTCATCAACCGGAAAGAGCAGTTTTGCAAAACAGATAGCGGCTGCCTTGGGCTATGTATATGTAGATACGGGAGCACTTTACAGGGCAGTAACCTATTTTGCATGGACCAACGGGTTCATAGACAGCAAGAACAGAGTAGACAAGACATGGCTTAAAAAGAATCTTTACAACATAAAAATATATTTCAAGACAGGTGATGATGGCAGATCTTACGTCTACCTTAACGGCAACAACTTGGGAGACTCAATAAGAACGTTGGAGATCTCAAAAAGGGTGAGCGTAATTGCAGCCTTGCCGTTTGTACGCGAGTACGTAGATGAAATTCTGCGCAGATACGGTATTGAAAAGGGGGTTGTAATGGATGGCAGGGATATTGGAACAGCCGTGTTCCCGCATGCCGAACTTAAGATCTTTATGACAGCCACCCCGCAGGTAAGGGCCATGCGCCGTTTTAAAGAGCTTAAAGAGAGCGGTCGCGAGGAGAGCATGGAGGATATTTTAACAAATCTTAAGGAGAGAGATTTCTTAGATGAAAACCGCGAGATGAATCCGCTTACAAAGGCAAAGGACGCTTTGCTGTTAGACAATAGCAATTTGACAATTGAACAGGAGCTTAACTGGATAGGAGAGTTGCTTGAGTCCCGTTTTGGGATAGTTATGAAGAGATAATATATGGCAGATATGGATTCACACAAGAGAATTGCCGTAATGGATTTGGGAACCAATGTGTTCAATCTTCTTATAGCAGATTTTCTTCCCGACAAATACTCTTTTGTAAAGGAGTTTAAATGTGCAGCCCGGCTTGGAGCAGGCGGTGGAATAAAGACCGGCAGGATTCTGCCTGTTGCATTTGGCAGCGCCAAAGAGGCCCTCTCCAAAATTATGCAGGTAATAAATGAGACAGGTGAGGTATCACTGATACATCCGTATGCAACCTCTGCTGTAAGAGATGCAGATAATTCGGCAGAATTTGTTACCGCAGTGAATGGGGAGTTTGGTATAAGCATAGATGTTATTCCCGGAGAAAGGGAAGCCGAGCTTATATTCAAAGGTATAAAGGCAAGCGGTGTGTTCTGCAATCTTAAAAAGGGGGAGAATGCTCTGCTTATGGATATTGGCGGTGGAAGCAATGAGTTTATAATAACAGATGGCCATTCTGTGCTGTATAAAAGGAGCTTTCCATTGGGAATGGCACGAATGAGAGAAAAATTCAACTATTCGGAGCCTATTGGCAAGGAGGTTGCAGAGGAGTTCGCCGGCTACTGTTACTCCCAATTGAACGAGCTGTGGCAGATGACAGAGAGATACAAGCCCGTTATACTTGTAGGCTCCTCCGGCTCGTTTGACACATTCAAGGACTATATATACAACTGCGGGTTAAAAGAGAAACCCTATGTTGAACTACCGTTGGATGAGCTTATGGCTATGAACAATGTAATGGTAAAATCTGTTGCAGCCGAGAGGATGAGGATGCCAGGTATGTCTCCTGTAAGGGTGGATTTTATAGTATTGTCGTCTCTCTTTACGCAACTTGTTATAAAACAGGTGAATCCAAAAGCGGTATATCAGTCGGGATATTCGCTTAAGGAGGGCGCTGTGGCAGAACTGTATGAGAAGTGGAGGGAGACCGGTTGTGTAGCAGATAACTTATTGTAACTTTTAAAAGACAGAGATATGAAGGTTCTTATTATAGATGATGAAAGAAGCATTAGAAACACATTAAAGGATATATTGGAGTTTGAGGGGCACGAAATCTCATTGGCTGCAGATGGAAAAGAGGGTTTGGAACTTGCCGCGGCAAATAATTTTGATGTTATTTTCTGCGACATAAAGATGCCCGGGATGGATGGTGTGGAGGTCTTGGAGAAGATGAATGAGAACGGGGTTGAATCCTCAATAGTAATGATCTCCGGGCATGGAACAATAGATACAGCGGTTGAGTGCATTAAAAAGGGGGCATTTGATTTTATCCAGAAACCTTTGGACCTTAACAGAATACTTATCACCCTTAAAAATGCCACAGATAAAACCACCCTTGTTAAGGAGACAAAGATTCTAAAGAAAAAGATTCCAGGTATTCAGGAGATTATAGGTGAGTCTGAGCCTATACAAAGAATAAAGGAGATGATAGACAGGGTGGCTGCAACAGATGCCAGGGTATTGATAACAGGTGCAAACGGTACGGGAAAAGAGCTTGTAGCAAGATGGCTGCATGAAAAAAGCAACAGAGCCAATATGCCGTTTATAGAGGTAAACTGTGCTGCTATTCCAAGTGAACTTATTGAATCTGAGTTATTTGGTCATGAAAAAGGGGCCTTTACATCTGCTGTGAAACAACACAAGGGAAAGTTTGAGCAGGCAGATGGCGGCACACTTTTCTTGGATGAAATAGGGGATATGAGCCTTAGTGCACAGGCAAAAGTATTGAGAGTTTTGCAGGAGAATAAACTTACAAGAGTAGGTTCTGACAAAGATATTAATGTTAAGGTAAGGGTTATTGCTGCAACAAACAAGAATCTGAGAGATGAGATAGACAAAGGTAATTTTAGGGAGGATCTCTATCACAGGTTAAGCGTAATATTAATCCACGTTCCGTCACTTGCAGAGAGAAGAGATGATATTCCGTTGCTCACAAACTATTTTATAAAGCAGATCTGCAACGAGAGCGGAATGCCAATGAGAAGTATCTCCCCCGATGCCCTTGAGGAGATGAAATCATACGCATGGACCGGCAATATACGTGAATTGAGGAATGTTGTTGAACGTCTTATAATTCTAAGCCGTGACAATACAATTACCAAAGCAGACGTACTTGCCTATACATCACCACAATTCAGGTAAATAAAAGAGTGTAAAAAACAATTTATTCGTAAAAGAGGGTAAATATCTGATTCCAAAATTTTTACGTTGCAAGTATAGATATATTGCGGTCGGTTTCCAAATGGATGCCGACCATTTTTTTGTACAAACAGATAGCAGATGAGACAGGACGACGTTAAAAATTTGTGGATAAAAGCCAAAAACGATGACTTTATAGCTTTTGAAAAGATATACAGGTGCTATAATCTTTTACTAAGAAGGTATGCAAAAAACTATCTGCATGACAATTACCTTATAGATGAAGCTGTACAGGGGCTGTTTGTGGAGATATACGAAAAGAGAAAGAACCTTACAATCTCAAAAAATCTTCCTGCCTATCTGTGTGTACTTTTAAGACGCAGAATAGCAAATGAGTGCGAGAGGTCTAAGATGTATGTAAAAATAGATGAGAAAGACAATGATATGCTCTTGTTATCGGATTCCGAGACCATAGAGGGGTACATTGTATGCAATGAGCACAGCACAGAGCGCTACAATATGCTTAAAAGGACCGTAGAGAGCAAACTCTCAAAAAGACAGAGGGAGGTTTTAAAACTGCGCTTCTATGATGATTTGTCAAACAGTGAGATAGCCAAAAGATTGAGGGTAGATTACGGGACTGTAAGAAATACA
Source organism: uncultured Bacteroidales bacterium (assembly GCA_900544815.1). Lineage (GTDB taxonomy): Bacteria > Bacteroidota > Bacteroidia > Bacteroidales > UBA932 > Egerieousia. The sequence goes on from UQWT01000054.1 coordinate 7,996, forward strand.
ATATCAAGAGCTTTGTCCAATATAAGAAGAGAATACAGAAATGAAGACAGGATAAGGATGTTTAATAACAATTAATAAGAAAGAGTTATGTCGTTTAGAGCAACATTAAAATTTAACCAAAAGGAGTATGACGTACTTGAATGTACCTATAGCCTTAAAAGGGATGTGGACTCAAAAGGTCGTCCGGCATCAAATATCTACGGAGGGCTTATAAAGGTCCGTATAGAATCTACAGATGATACTCAGATCTTAGAGAACATGATCAACCAGTTTAAACCTGTACAGGGAAGTGTTACATTCAACAAGGATGACGAGGAGGCCAAGCTCAAGGAGCTGATATGGGAGAACGGTTATGTGGTGGATTTTGAGGAGAGTATAAATGTGGTTGGGGCAACCCAGATGGAGATAAAATTTACAATATCGGCACAGGTAATAAAGATGGGAGGGGCGCAGTTTGAACAGAACTGGCCTAAATAGGGGATATGGCGATAATAGATTATGAGATAGGGGGGAACATTGTAAGTAATAGTGGCGGGGAGGCTGTGCTTAAGATCCCTTGTAACCGTACAATGTTGGTTGAACAGCTGTCGTTCAATGCACCGCAGGAGGCTGAGATAGTTTACGGAATAAAGAGCACCAAGGAGCTTTTTGAACACTTTAAGCCATTGGCAGACTTTACGTTCAAGATAGATTACGGAACCGGTGAAAAGGTGGTTAATGAGGAGATACCTTTTAATAAGATTGAGGATTTTCTTTCCGATAGATTATTGGCAAATTCCCCGGCTCTATCTGCTCTGCGGTGCAGGATAGAGTTTTACTCAATGTTGCTGCTCTATATAACATCCGGAGGAAGCATGGCAGATTATGGGAGAGATAAGATGCTGGAATTAAAAAAGATGATTGTCGGGATAAAAAATGAGATAAAAGACTATTATGGCTAAGACTATTTATGAACAGCTCAATAGCTTTCTGCCGGGGATGAAAAATATGGATCCTGGTAAGGCTATGCGTAAAAAGATGTTTCTGAACGATAATTCTACGATTGAACAGAAAAGGATGCTGCTTATGCAACTTGAATGTTTTGAGGAGATTATAGATTGTGCACTGCTTGATGGCGGTAATATGGAGGCGGTAAGGAGGCAGGCGCAAAAACGCTATACGGCTTCTGTTGAATCTCTTGGTAATAATATGCGGTATGCGTGTGAACGTATTTCATCGTTGGAGCGGTCGTATAGGAATGTGAATCTTTTTTTTGCAAATACCGGCAGGCAGAGGGCCGAGAATGTTACAATAGTCAATGCAGACAGAGAGGAGCTGCTTGTAGCAGAGAGGACAGAACTGTATGATCTTGTAAGAGATGAACTGTTGCGGAATTACGACAGGTTGGACCTTAGAGAGAACTATTCTCTTCTTGTGACAGGCGAGTATTTGGGGGGAAATGTAAACCTCGACAGGTGGATGAAGATAGCGCATGAGAGCAAGGTTATGCTCTGTACCAATTTTGCGGATCTTTCGGATTCTTTGGATGTTGTTGAGGTTTTTGAATCGCAGTGCCATAATGGCGGAGAGCTGTATAAGAGCAATTGCATAATGTGCAGTAACTGGATAGAGGAAAAAGGTGAGAGATTAAAAATGGGCTTGTCTCCTCTGCATCTCTCTCCGGCAATGGCGTTGGCAGGCTCTCTCTACAGCTCTCTTATTTCCCAACCGTCGGCAGGCAAGAGGTATGGGGCAATATGTAATGCGGATGAACTTGTTTACCCGCTTAAAAAGAGTGAGGTGTCTGTTATGGAGAGTCTTGGACTTGTGCCAATGGTAAAGGAGTTTGGGCGTATAATGGCTTTCTCTGCAAGAACGTTGTTTACAGGGGACAACCCCGGATTGAGGGTCTACTCGGTTGTAAGGGTTTTTGACTATATCTCAAAGGTGCTTATTGATTTTCTTAACAGGAGGGCATTCGAGAATTGGAGCTCTGCAACAGAGATGGAGCTTAGATCTCAGATAGTAAAGTTCTTGGACAGTGTTTCCGGAGCAGGGAGGCTTATTGAGAAGTTCAAGATAGTGAGGTTTGACAGGGCAGATGGGGATAAGGAGAAGATACTGCTCGATATAAACATAACTCCGTTCTTTCCGGCAAAAAGTTTCCTTATAAAATTGGATGGAATGAAGGATGAGGATGAGACAAAATGGAGAAGCGACTACAAGAGTTAGATAGAATTATTGAAATTGCATTAGATTGTAACAGAGGTGAGTGTGCAGCTGTTATGGGTTTTGGAGCCGGCCTTTCTTATTATATGTTTGACCTATCTGCCTGCTCGGCCTCTTCCCCTGCTGTTTTAGCTCGTTTTATTGAGGAACATGTGGCGGATTCTTTAGAGGTAATGTTGTGTAATTGTTTTAAAGTGAGGCTTTTGAATATAGAGTTTTATGAAAGTGGTGAAAAAGAGGTTGTGCGGATAATGAAAATTGTGTTTGAGGCGGAAAGCCGGGAGGGGAGAAGTTATAGATTGAGATATGAAAGAAGGATATTCTGATGATGATATTTACGGGAGACTTTTGGCGGGAGTGTATGATAATTCTCCAATTGGTAACGTGCAGCTGAGATTTGTTGCAAAGGCATTCTCTCATGAGATAGTACTTCTTTGGAACGAAATTAATAAGCTGAAGGAGAAAATTTTTGATGCTCCGTATCTTGTCCCTCCGTCGTTGCTTGCTGCACCTGTAGCATATCAGATAAGATGCAGACCGCTATATGGAGCGGATTTGGGAGAATTGGACAGGGAGGATACTTTTGTGTCTGACAACGGAATGTCTTTTACGCTTGCAGAGCAGTGGCAAGGTACTGGCGATACGGTGATATTGGAAAATATAGCGTATTACAAGGAGAAGATTTACCTAAGCATGCAGCTCCCTATCTTTTCAATAAAGGTTTCTGCAAACAGGGTGTTGATGTGGATAAGGGTTCCGGGCCTAAAGGTAAAGAGGATATACGGGGGAGATAAAGCTCTTAAAGTTGAGGAGGTTATGAATGAACTTATAGACAGACTCTCTTTGTTGCCTGTAATAAAGGAGGGGCTTGATAACGATATCCTGTCGCCCCACTGCGAGCGGATAGTTGATGAATTGGCTTTTGTACGCAAGCGAATGGGTGCAGAGGATAATTATAAAGATAACAGCATTTTTTTTACGGTTGATTTTAAATGTAATGACATTGGAAACAGGAATTGTGACAACTTTTTGACGAGCGGGGCCGATGATGAAGGGAGGATTGTTGTGGTAGAATATGCCTTATGCTCAACCGGCAGGTTGGAGAGCGGCGAGATTCTTAAATGCAGTAGAGGCAACAATACAAATGGGGTTGTGTTGGAGGTGATGGACACCGTATGTTGCAGTTACAATGAGGCAGATTTTGGTGCAGCTTTCAGGTATGCGGCATCGTGGAGAAGAATCTGGTCTTTGACCGATATAAGAGATTCGTCACTGTCTCTGTTTCCTAATGTCTTAAAGGATGTGAAAGTTATAAAAGGTTCGTTTGTTAAACATAGAGCGGGTGCTGTTAGCGGTATTATTGTAAAACTTTATATGAAGGAGATGATTGGTAGCAGTGAGAGAGAGTTTTGGAGAGGGAAAATAGAGGAGTTTCTTACCTCCAATTCTCCCGCTACATATAATTATATGGTGCTGATAGGATAAGCAATGTATGGTGTAAATGTTTTAATTCAATCTGCTTCCCGACAATACTTTAATGATTGGTGGTGTATATGATATTAATGTGATAATAGGATACAGGCAATGGATAGCGGGGTTATAGTAAACATAGATGATAAATGTTATTACTGTGAATATCTGCTGTGTAGAATGAGCTATATGGAGCATCACAGGTTTATGGCTGAATTTGTGGCAGACAGTTCAATTGCCCCAAACAGCTTATGCAGAAAACAGATAACCTTTATTGTGACAGACATAAACGGACACAACTACAATTTTGGAGGGGTTGTTATCTCTTCATCCTGCATTGAAAAGTATGGTATTCCATGCAGGGTAAAGATAGAGGGTGGAGCTCCAACTCTGCTTATGGATATGGAAAAGGGGAACAATTCATATACGGATACTACTGTTAGCGGAATAGTTGATGATGTCTTAAATAATTATGTGGATATTCTCAAATATAAATTGCAAGGTGCGGAATCCATTATAAAGATGTTTGAAAAAAGAGTTGGTTATCGTGCACGGTACAATGAAACGGAGTGGGCTTTTCTTATGCATCTGCTTAAAGAGAGTAATATCCCGGTCTGGTATTCTGGAAAGGAGCTGATTATAGGTTCTTCCTCGAATGGTGGCAAAAGCATAGAGCTATCTTTTCCCATAGATTTTCTCTATTATGAGCCTGTATATACAGATAAAGGGCTTGGTAGGTGTGTAATGGAACTACATAATCCTGTGTTACAGATAGGAGATAGCATAGTTGTGGAGAGTAAAGATGGTGTCTCTCCAAAACTGAGGGTGATAGCAAAAACATTGACTTTTAAAGATAGAAGCTTAAAGGCTGTCTATGAAGCGGTTCCATCTAAAAAGGCCAATAAGAATCTTTACAAAACAGGCAATATCTTATTTGCAGGATTTCAGGTAGGAAAGGTGATAAGAAATGATGACCCGAAATATTTAGGCAGGGTAATGGTACAATTGAAATGGCATAAGGAGGTTGATGAGAGCAAATCTACTAATTGGATAGATGTTATGAGACCTTATGCAGGCTTCTATTCGGGGGAGCTGCAGAATCGCGGGTTTTTCTTTATTCCTGAGGTTGGCGATAATGTGGTTGTATCATATTTTGAAAATGATATGAACAGACCTGTTGTTTGTTCTACTATTTACGCAGATGGGGCTGCCCGCTGGGATGATGATAGCAACAACATAAAGAGTTTTTCTACTAAAAGCGGGCACAGGATAGTTTTTGATGATTCGGATAACGGTGGTATAGAGATAAGCGACAGAGTAGGTAATATGATGAAAATGGAGAGTAATAGCGGTTCCATTACACTCTTATCGCCGCAAAGGATAACTGTTTCTGCAAAGGAGATAGAATTGTCAGGTAGTAAAGTTTGTGAAATGGAGTCTGAAGCTTTGGTTAAAATAAAAAGCGGTAAGGAGGTCTTTATTGCATCTGCAGGTGAAAATAAAATTACATCTGACAACAGCATAACTGTCATTGCAGAGGATGAGTTGGCCATAGAGTGTAAAGGGGAGCTTAGTATTGAACATAATACAGCCGGGCGTTGGTACGGAAGGGGTAAAATTGATATTAAGAGCGGTGAACGGGTTAACATTGCCAAAATATAATTAGATGATAATAGGAAGATATAATGAAAAAAAGCCTCCGGTAAAGGGGAAGAATCTGAATATAAGGGTTGCTCTCTTTTTTGACGGGACTGCCAATAACAGATATAATGTGTTGGAGGCAGACAGGAATATTTCAGTTGGAAACCTGTACGATCTGCTACGGTTGCAACACGGCAGTTACAGATTGCAGCAGAGTAATGTGGCAAGGATGGCTGAATTATATAGAACAGGAGATATAGATGGCTATGAGGTAAAGGTATTCTATGTAGAGGGTGTTGCAACGTCTCCAAGGCAGGTTGTCTACAAAGAGGGCGGATTTGACTCTCTGCTTGGTTCTGCAACCGGAATGGGCCGTTGGGGCATATTGGCATGTGCAAAGAGAGGATACAGAATGATATTGAGAATGTTGAGAGATCTGCAGGGACGCTATTCATTAAGGACAAAAGTAACAATAGAGAACCTTAGATTGGATCTTTTTGGATTTAGCAGAGGCGCGGCGGCAGCAAGGGTTTTCTGTAACAAATTGCAAGATGATTATGGAGCGTTTAAGGGGGAAAGTTATACTGTAAAAAAGATACAGACAGAATTTATGGGGCTGTTTGACACAGTGACTGCATACGGATTTTCCCCGTCTGCTTTTGTAAATGGCATTGGAAAACTTCCTTTAACTGCAAAACACCCATTGCTTACAGTTCACTTTGTTGCAGCTGATGAGATACGTGAGCTGTTTGCACTTACAAGAACCAAAAGTGCTCGTGCCGGATCAAAGGAGATAATTATCCCGGGATGCCATTCAGATGTAGGTGGGGGTTACAGAAATTATCGTTATGAGGATTATTTACACTGCGGAAAGAGTAATGAGGAGTTGGTAAAGGAGGGGTGGAAAAGAGCGATTGGCGATTCAGGCAGGGTGGTGAGGAACGAATTTGCACTGCTCGTTATGTCCTATATGGTTAGGCAGCTAAATGCTTACAGAAAGAGAAGTATGATAACGGTTGTACCAAATATTGCTTCGTTGCCGCCTCCTGTAAGGAATTTTAAGAAAATTCTGTTCAATATTGAGGCGAACCCTTTGTATCTCTTTAAATATGATGCGTGTATGTGTAGAAATACTATTGTGGAAAATAAAAATAATGCTCTTCACCTTTCAAAAGAGCTTAGTGAGTTGAGATACGGCTTTCTGCATCTTTCTGCATCGAGTAGGATTGGAATGAGAGCCTCTTCAAATGGTAAAAGAATAATAATAGATGATATATAGATATGGACAATTATAATGGATATGGGGTGGCACCAAGAATAAGCGCTCCGCAGCTCTATCCGGTAAGCATAGGTGGTGCAATAGTTAGGCAAAGCGGTAGTGATGATCACTTTATGAATAGCACAGTTTTCCTTAATGCCGGGATAGGTGTCTCTGCTATTCAAACCTCTACGGAGAGAAGGGTACTGCCATCTGCTGTAGAGATTGCATGGTTCTCTTTTACAGAAAAAAAGGCATTTTATGCAGAATGCAGACTTAATGAAAAATATATTGCAAGAATAGTGAGCGATGGTTATAGGCTCGTAGATGGCTCAAAGGGGTACTATTCTCACTTTGATATAGCTCTGTTTCCAGGTGGCAGGGTAGCTTTTTATTTAAGTGGAGATGAGAGGATGAGACTTGTAGAGTTGCATAATGCCAATGATACAGATCTGCCTGTATCTGTTTTTGCACCGGATTCCGGATTTGAAGATTATGAGGAGTTTGCAGAGGCTTTTATACGAGGGGATGAATGTAGCGACAGTAGTAATGATGGTGATGCCGGTTGTGCAGATACCGGTGCCTGTGGTGATTTTAAAGATGAAACCAGGTCTGCATGGGTGGATAATCTTATGGAAAACGGGGTAGATTACTCTTTGATTGAACTTTATTTTAAAAGGTACACGTTTGGAATAGAGATAGAGTCTAAGGCGAATGGAGGTTGTCCCTCTGCCGGAGGCTTGGACGGGATGGTTCTCTCTGTTGAATTTGCAAACGGAGAGTTTTTCAAATACAGGGGAAACGCTATTCCGTATGACGATTACGGTATAATAAAGTCTGTGTCGTTTGAGTATGAATTGGCAGACGGATCTGTGTTGTGTGATATATACTTTAATATAAAGGAGTTGGCAATGGCGTTGTCTTTGGCAGACGATAGTATCCAAAGTCAAATTCCAAGTCACAGTCTCGGCAATAGCAATAATAACAACAAAAGCAACAACAATAACAATACGCTG
>UQWT01000055.1 GCA_900544815.1 uncultured Bacteroidales bacterium
CTCTCCAGAACCATAGCAGATCTTTCCGGAGAAATGGATATAAGGACGACTCACATCATACAAGCCTTTCACCTCTCGTATTAGCACCGCTACGAACAAATTGCTACAGCTCAACTAAGCCGGCTTTTATTGCGTAAATGGTGAGACCTGCTGTTGTCTTTATGCCCAATTTGGAAGATATGTTCTTTCTGTGCGAGAGGACTGTCTGAAAGCTTATGTTAAGGATATCTGCGATCTCTTTGTTGATCTTTCCCTGCGCAACCAACACAAGAACCTCCGTTTCGCGCGGAGTGAGTATCCCCTCGGCTTCGGCCGCAGTATTGCCTGCCGCAACCATAGAAACAGATTTTTTGTTGGGAAGCAAAGCGGAAATAATGCGGCGGTGCGTAACAATACCGGTCTCCAATGAGCCGAGCGCAAAGATTGTTGCATAGCAGAGGTTGTCGTTAAAGTTCCCTTGAAGGTACTTTATCATTACAAGCTGCATCTCGGCAAGCAGCTCCTCGGCCTCGGTCACACCGCTCAATTTTAACAGGTCAAACTCTTTTGACATTATCTTACAGAATTCATCTAAAAGGTTTGAGAGCTGTATCAGTTGTCCTTTTGCGGTATCTGTGCTCATGCTCATCTCTATGAATGCCTTGAGGTGCTTCTCTATGTTGGGCAGCTGCACCGCCTTAAAGTAAACGGTGCTTTTTGAGAAGTACCCCTCTGCAAACGGAGTCCATTTTACCCCTCTTGCAGATATAACCTGCGGATTTGCGACCGTCTGTACAAGCAACCTTACTAACGGCATATCCTCCTCTGCTATCCCTGCAGCTTTTGCAGCTTCTTCCAGGGTCATCTCACCAACGCCAAGCCTTATTCCTAACCTGTTAAGAACAGGAATCACACCGCCATTCTTTAGAATAACGTTATAAAGTATTGGTTGAGAGATTATTGACATTTACAATCCTGAATTATATCTGGAAGAGTCCGTTTATCCGGGCATCTATGCAGTCTATAACGTAGCTGAGATCTTTGGGGTTATCCTCAAATTTTATATTATCTACGTTTATAACCAATTTTTTACCATCCTTGTAGTTATCGTACCATTGGTCGTAGAGTTCGTTAAGCCCTTTAAGGTAATCTATCCTTATGGAGCTTTCGTACTCACGTCCTCTCTTTTGAATTTGGCTGACAAGATTGGGAATGGAGGACTTAAGGTAGATGATAAGATCCGGTGGTCTTACAAGAGACAACATTAATTCAAACAGCGACGTATAGTTCTCAAAATCACGGGTAGACATAAGCCCCATCTTGTGAAGGTTAGGGGCAAATATTCTGGCATCCTCGTATATGGTTCTGTCTTGGATGATGTTCTTGCCGCTTTTTGCAATATCAACAACATCCATAAAACGTTTGTTAAGGAAGAATATCTGCAGGTTGAAAGACCATCTTTGCATATCTGTATAAAAATCAGACAGGTAAGGATTTGTATCCACAACCTCATATTTTGGCTCCCAATTGAAATTTTTTGTAAGGAGCCTTGTTAAAGTGGTCTTGCCGCTTCCAATATTTCCCGCAATTGCTATGTGCATGAGTTTATCTGTTTCTTAACACTTACTTAAATGCAAAAATAGATAAAAATTGGTAATTTTGCGCACATGTTGGATTCATTATTAGATAAGGGCAGACGGGAGAGAATGGTTAAGAGCCTCTCTGCAAATCCCATGGTAAACGGCAATGTGCTCGAGGTTATGAGGCGCATTCCAAGACATATTTTTGTTGAAAAGGGGCTTGGGCATTTGGCGTACGATGACAAGCCGCTCTCCATTGGCGGAGGGCAGACCATATCGCAGCCATCCACAGTGGCTGTACAGACAAGTCTGCTTGGGCTTAAAAAAGGGGATAAGATTCTTGAGATAGGTACAGGATGCGGTTACCAGACGGCTGTGCTTGAACTTCTTGGCGGAGAGATCTATAGTGTGGAAAGAATTGAGGCTCTGCACAAAGCGGCAGAGAGCAACCTTAAGGAGATAGGATGTTTTGGGGTAAAGCTCTTTCTTGCAGACGGGCATTGCGGGTTACCGCAATATGCCCCCTTTGACAAAATCATTGTAACATGCGCTGCAGATGAGATGCCACATGAATTAGCGCTGCAACTATCTGTACAAGGTGTAATGGTAGTTCCTATTGCGCAAAACCAAGCCCAAGTTCACGCAAACGGGCAGCAGATGATGGTGGTAAAAAGGATCTCCCAAACAGAGTACGATATTCACAACATGGGAGCATGCAGCTTTGTCCCTATGCTTAAAGGTACGGTATAAATTAACAGCAATATATGATAACAGTAAAAGCTTTCTATTTTAACGATATACGTGAGTGTACATACGTAGCTTATGATGAAACTAAAGAGTGTGTGATAATAGACCCCGGGTGCCAAAGCGCCGGCGAGCAACAGAGACTTGTAAAGTTTATTGAGCAGAACAACCTCAAACCGGTAAAGGCCCTTCTCACCCACGGCCACTTTGACCACGTTATGGGGGCGGCTTTTGTGCAGAGGCAGTGGAATATCCCATTCTACCTTCACGCCGAGGATAAAGGTCAGTTGGAGCGAGCGCAGCCATACTGCCAGATGTTCGGTCTTAACATAGAGCAGCCGCCTACAGATACGGTAGATGTCAATGACGGCGATATTATAAAATTCGGCAATACGGAGTTGCATGCAATACACACCCCTGGGCATACAAGAGGAGGTGTATGTTACTATTCTCTTCCCGACAAAATAATCTTTACCGGAGACTCCCTTTTTGCCGGTAGCATAGGGCGCACAGACCTTCCCGGCGGAGATTACGATGCACTTATGGAGAGTCTTTTGGGCAAAGTATGCAAGCTGGACCCCGACATGAAAGTCTACCCAGGCCATGGCCCCGAGACAACCATAGCACACGAACTTAATACAAATCCGTTCCTCAGATATGAATAAAATACTCCTCTCCCTCCTCTTTACCGGGGGCGTTTTTATGGGAAACATTAGTGTGGCCTGCGGACAGACAGAGGCAGACAGCTCCATCATAGCAGCATCTGACAGCCTGCTTGTAAGCAACACTATTAATGATATGATAGGCCAGAATGTTGTTATACCAAAGATGCCGCAGGAGGCCACCTTTGCAGGGGAGGCTGTACCCTTGCAATATTTTGATGTGTATGAGTCCTTGCAGAGAGAGATAGCATCCCTTACGTATCAGCATGGAACAATGATCTATATAGCCCAACTGCAGGCAAGGTACAAAGAGAGAGTCATGAAGATTTTAAGAGAGGATGGTATTCCTGGCGATTTCTTCTATCTCTGTATTGCCGAAAGCATGCTCCAGCCTTTGGCATCCCCTGCAGGAGCAAAGGGCTACTGGCAGTTTATGGATGGGACTGCAAAGGAGTACGGATTGGAGGTAAGCCCGTATATTGATGAACGTTACAATTGGGATAAATCAACAAGAGCCGCCGCAAAATATTTTAAAAAGGCCTACGAGAAGTATGGGACATGGACACTTGCTGCAGCATCCTATAATATTGGGATGAACAATGTAGACAACAGAAAACAACTGCAGGGGCTGAACAACTACTACGACATGCAGTTTCCTGTTGAAACCGCCAGATATGTATACCGGGCTGTGGCCTTTAAGACAATACTTAACAATTTAAAGGATTACGGGTTTAATCTTTCGGAAAAAGACATGTACAAACCTATAGAAACCAAAAGGATAAAGGTAACAGGTTCTGTATCTAACTGGAGTGTGTGGGCAGCGGGACACAATACCAACTTCAAGATGATAAAGATGCTAAACGAATGGATTAGATCCAACAGATTAGACAACAAGGCAGGCAAGACATATTTTGTGGAGGTTCCGGCAGAGGGGGCAAGAATAAGATAGATTATGGACAGAATAGAGATAACAGGTGCCCGCGAACATAACCTTAAAGGGATTGATGTTGTAATACCACGGGACAAATTGGTTGTGGTAACAGGACTTAGCGGAAGCGGCAAGTCCTCGTTGGCTTTTGATACCATCTACGCAGAGGGGCAACGTCGTTATATGGAGACACTCTCTGCGTATGCAAGGCAGTTTATGCAGATAATGGAGCGGCCGGCTGTTGACTCTATTACAGGGTTGAGCCCCATTATTGCCATTGAGCAGAAGACAACAGGCAAGAATCCCCGTTCAACGGTAGGCACAATTACGGAGATATACGATTTTTTAAGGCTTCTGTATGCCCGTGCGGCAAAGGCATACTCGCCTGTTACCGGGAAAGAGATGGTAAAGTACACTACAGAGCAGATAGTAAATCTAATTCTAAGCAGATACGAGGGGGTAAAATGTCTGCTCCTCTCCCCTATGGTACAGGGAAGAAAGGGGCATTACAAAGAACTGTTTGAGCAGTTGCTCAAAAGGGGATACCAACAGGCAAGAGTAGATGGTGAGTTGGTCTATATTGCAGATGTTAAGCCATTGGACAGATATAAAAACCACTTTATAGAGTTGGTGGTAGACAAATTGGTCCCATCCTCATCTGACTACAAAAGAATCCATAATTCTGTAGAACAAGCACTTCACCAAGGCAAAGGAACATTGGCCGTGATGGATTATCGGGAACTTGAAAACAATGGGAAACCTGCCTTAAACTATTTTAGCAGGCATCTTATGTGCCCTGACAGCGGTCTCTCTTTTCCCGAGCCGGCTCCGCATACATTCTCCTTTAATTCACCTCAGGGGGCATGTCCAAAGTGCAAGGGGCTTGGTTTTGTAAGCAAGATAGATATGAAGAGGATTCTCCCGGACCCGTCCAAGTCTATCCTGCAGGGGGCGTTTGTTCCTCTTGGTACATACAAGGACAACAACTGGTTTAGGATACTTGATAGTATGGCCAAGGTGTACGATTTCTCTCTTAACGATCCTGTTGAGAGCCTGCCCGAGGAGATTTACGATATGATTGTAAACGGCACCGATGAGCTTTTTAGAGTTAACCTAAAGGACGGACGCCAGCTTGCCTCGTTCCCAGGGATTATATCTAAGTTGGAGCAATCCGAAGATGAGAATGTTGAAACTTTTGAGAGGAAGGAGCGCTATGTAGAGGAGGTTGTCTGCCCCGAATGCAATGGATCTCGTCTTAAAAAGGAGGCTTTGTGTTTTAAGATAGATGACAAGGATATTGCACAGGTATCTGCTTTAAGCATAGATGACCTGTATGATTGGGTTGTTTCGCTTCCCGACAAATTGGATAAAAAGCAGAAACTTATTGCAGAGGATATTCTTAAGGAGCTTGGTGACAGGATTGGTTTCCTTAAGGGTGTAGGGCTTAACTATCTGTCTCTTGACAGGTCTACCCGCTCTTTGAGTGGCGGCGAGAGCCAGAGGATAAGGCTTGCCACGCAGATTGGCAGCAAATTGGTGAATGTCCTGTATATATTGGATGAGCCGAGCATAGGCCTTCACCAACGCGACAACAGGAAACTGATTGATTCTCTAAAGAGATTGAGGGATGAGGGAAATTCTGTTATGGTGGTTGAGCATGATGAGGAGATGATAAGGGAGTCAGACTGGCTTGTTGACCTTGGCCCGGGAGCCGGTGTGAGCGGCGGCAAACTGCTTTTTAACGGCAAACCTTCTAATCTTATGAAGATGAGTCTGCCAAAGGTAAGGGAACTTGGAAGTTTTACCGCCGATTACCTTAGGGGGCTTAGAAAGATAGAGATACCTGCAACAAGGCGTGCAGGTAACGGCAGCTTTTTGGAACTGATTGGTGCAACAGGTAACAATCTTAAAGATGTTGATGTTAAGATTCCGTTAGGGTGCCTTGTTGGAATAAGCGGTGTGAGCGGCAGCGGAAAGTCTTCACTCATAAACGAGACCCTCATGCCAATTCTTAGCGCCCATTTCTATAGATCTCTTGCCAAACCGCTGCCATACAGAGAGATTAAGGGCATTGAGTCTGTTGACAAACTTATTGTTGTAGACCAATCTCCAATAGGAAGGACACCGCGAAGCAACCCTGCTACCTATACAAATGTCTTTAATGACATAAGGAAGCTGTTTGAGAATACTCCCGATGCCAAGATAAGAGGCTTTAAGGCGGGACGCTTCTCCTTTAATATTAAGGGGGGCAGATGTGAAGCCTGCAAGGGTGCAGGTGTTGAGGCCATTGAGATGAATTTTCTTCCTACCGTGTATATTCATTGCAAGGAGTGTAACGGGCAACGCTACAACAGAGAGACTTTGGCTGTTAAGTACAAGGGCAAGAGCATAAACGATGTATTGGAGATGACCATATCGCAGGCTATGGAGTTTTTTGAACCTGTTCCATCCATTTATCAAAGGCTTAAAGCACTTGAAGAGGTAGGATTGGGATATGTTAAGTTGGGACAGCCCTCAACGACATTGAGCGGCGGCGAGACCCAGAGGGTAAAATTAGCTGCAGAGCTTGCCAAAAAGGATACCGGCAATTCTGTCTATATCTTGGATGAACCTACCACAGGTCTACACTTTGAGGATGTGAGGGTTCTTTTGGGCGTACTTCAGAGGATTGTAGACCGGGGCAATACTGTAATAGTGATCGAACACAATTTGGATGTGATAAAGACAGTTGATTATCTTATAGATCTTGGTCCCGAAGGTGGCGCCGGCGGCGGATGCATAGTTGCTACCGGAACTCCTGAGGAGGTTTCCAAGGTTAAAGAATCTTATACCGGGCAATTTTTGGCTGAGCTGCTTTAGCCGAGCAGGGCAGGAAGGATGGATATGTCTCCCATTTACCTGCCGCTACCTGCAATAAGTCTCTTTACCTTCTCGCAGAAAGGGCTGTCTGCAATAACCTCCTCAACAGTTACAGGCATCCTAAAACACCAGTACTGATTTGGATTTGACGGATCGTTTATACGCTCATCCGCAGGGTTTGCAGAGCGCAACTTAACAGAGAGCGACAACCAGTCTTGCAACGGCAATATGGCAAACATGCTCTTGGAGGCAAGATTCTCTGCTATAACCTTTTCACACTCTGCAGGGGTGGCATCCGAACCATTCCCGTGCAGTCTTTGGCCAAGCCACATTCTCAGAGTCTCGCTGTCATGGGTAGATGTGGTACATACGCTCAAATATGAATAATCTGCAGGATTACCTATCTCAACCCCTGATTCTTTTGGCATGGTCTGCAACTCCAAAGACAGGATATGAAGATTTTTCATACACTCTGTTACAGAGGGATTCCTCATCCCAAGATCCTCTCCGCAGGCTAACATGTTTGAAGCTGCTATAAGCTGCTGCAATTTGTTTACTGCATTGTGATACCACAGGTTGTTGTTACGCGTGTAGAAGAAATCGTTATACAGAGCATCGTAAGCGGTGCTCATCTGCGGAGAGAGAGAAAAAAATGCATAACTCTCCTTTGCACCAATCATAGGATAGTAGAACCTGTGCCGGTGCGGATCCTCTATAAAGAGTGTCTCGTACTCCATTGCGTTTTTATTTACGGATCTTATGAGAACGCTGTCGGATGCCTTGCCGAATGTTCCGGCAAGCGCCCCGTCTGTACAGTTGTCTATAAACCAGCTCTCCCTGCACTCGGATTCATCCTTAAGTCCCATGGCAGCAGCTATATCCTTACGGGTATAGGCTATTGCCGGAGAGAAGTGTCCCATAAGGGCGCTCCTGTATGTTATAGGAATCTCCCATATTCTAAAGAAACCTAAAATATGGTCTAACCTGTAAGCATCAAAATATTTGGACATCTGTATAAGCCTGCCCCTCCACCATGAGTAGTGGTCTTGCGACATTGCCCTCCATTTATATGTAGGGAAGCCCCAGTTCTGCCCCTCTTTGCAGAAACCGTCCGGCGGAGCGCCGGCACTCTCGTCTGTATTAAACAGTTCGGGGGTCTTCCAAACCTCCACACTGTGCGGTGCAACGCCAATAGGAATATCCCCCTTTATTATAATGCCATTTTCGTGAGCATGCTTTTTTGCGGCACTCATCTGCAGATGAAGGTGATACTGTATGAACACATAAAAGTCTGTCTCCTCTTTTGTTACAGACAGCTCTTTCCATTCATAAAAATTTACAGTATCATTCTTGTCTCTTAACGCAGAAAACTCTGCATAAGGGTTGAGCCAGTTCTTGTTAGACTTTACAAATGTATAGAATTCGGGTTGCGCAAAGGTATTCCCCTTTTCCATCTCATAGATCTGTTTTAAGAAGCGCATCTTTGATTCAAACACATCGTCGTAGTCCAAGGTGGATTTTATATTGAGCAACCTGCCCTCTCTCTTAATGGCTTTTATAAGGTTGAAGATCTTTACAGATCTGTCTGTATCTGCCTGCTGCTCTGTCTCCTTTTCCTTTCTCCTCTTTCCTGTAAGCAGCCCCCCAAACAGCTTGCCGGCAGGTTTTTCACCTCTCTCCTCTGTTGGCGCGGATGTTACTATCTCCTCTATCACATTCTCCCCTTCGGACCTCTTCAATACATCTAACAGGTTAATATAAATAGGGTGAAAGGCAAAGGAGGATATGCAGTTGTACGGATATGAATCCTTCCGGTTTTTAGCAGATGTGGTATCATTCACCGGCAGCAGCTGCAAAACCTTCATTCCACACAGTTTCATCATATCTGTAAACTGCTTTATATCACAAAAATCTCCCACTCCGTGGCTTAACTCTGTCCTCATTGAAAAAACAGGTATGGCACAACCGGCATAGCGCGGATTGTTGCTGTAACCTTTTGATGATTCGTCGGGAAACAAAACAGAAGAATTCTCCTTTATTACAGTTGAATGGCGGGCTATCTGCGGACAGTGGAACACCCTGTTTGCAGAGTTCTCCCAAGTAGTGCGGTTAAATACAAACTTATATTCGATAACCATTGGAAGCTCCTCTGCGGATATGGAGTAAGACCAGCGACACCCCTCTTCCCGTATCATAGAGGGGGCTTTTGCCATGTCCCAATTGCCAAGTTCCTCTGTGTTTCCGCACAGCTGAATTGAACAGTCTGCGGGGATATTTGGGATTGTAGCCTTTATTATAAGCTCTTTATTCTGTATGTGGGTTTGTGTGTATGGGTTGCTCTTTGCCCCGTAAAACACCTCCGAAAATGGTGCGGAAAGGAAAGGGGCCCTTTTGTCGTTGCCTTGCCACTCGTCAAAACAGACTATCTGAACCGTTTCTGTGTTAAGTGCCAACTTGCGTTTTGGGCCATTCTCAAAAAAGATGGTATCTGCATTGCCGTCTGCAGGCTTGCGTTTTATGAAATATTTGTAGGAGATTATCCTGTCTCTGTCTGTAGGGTTGCACTTTATCTCTCCGCTCCAGAGTCCATCCTTTGCATACTGCATCTTTAGAGCTGCATCAAGCTCGTTATTGCCTAATTCCGCAGTTGACCCGCAGATGTAGATCTCCTCACCCCATTGAGTGTTATAGTTAATTAAGAATCTTATTGTCATAAGGTTACAGTGATTCAAGACAATTATGTCCTGTTGTCTTTGCGTTTAAGTTTTTTAATGGCAGTATTTATAATAACCAACGAAACCGCCCCACATATTATCATTACAAGAGCCTGCGATTCATGCGATATTGTGGCGAATATGATACCTGTCTGCCGGGCAATTCCGTAAACGCCCAACAGAGCCATGCTTATGACAAGGTGATATGCACCAATTCCGCCCTGTACAGGAACAGCCCATCCAAGCCCCCCCACTATCATAAGGAAGAGGGCGTCTATTGCCGTTAGATCGTGAACCTGCGGAAAAGCATATATGGTGGTAAGGCTCGTTAACCAGTATGTCCCCCACAAAAGAGCTGTGTAGAGTAAAAACAGCCATTTACGCTTCATCTTGAATGCAGACAAAAAACCCTTTACAAGCCCCTTTGCAACTCCGCTTAGTTTATTGAATATTTTAAACCTGCTTAATTTTCTCCTTAAAAGAACAGGGATAATCACTATTGCCAACAAAACGACAACGGCAACTACCCCGTAAACTATATTGTCCTCTATCTTTGTAAATAGAGGCTCCAACAATGTCTCCTCTATAAATTTTCCAAACTGTTGCCACTTGAATACTAAAAGAAAAAGAACCCAAAAGAGAAGGCAAAAGAGATCAAATGTCCTCTCCAACACCACCGTTCCCAATGTTCCTTCAAAACTTATCTTGCCTGTTTGTGCTATAACACCACACCTTGCCAACTCTCCCGCTCTTGGGAATACAAAATTTGTAAGATAGGCCACCGTTACTCCGTTATAAGCCTCCATTCTGCTCACCTTGCCGTTTAGCGGGAGCATTAGGAGTCTCCACCTTAAAGCTCTAACTATAAAACCTATAACACCAATCGCCATTGACACGAGTATCCATGCGTAGTTACAGCTCATAAGACCGTCTGTAAAATCTCCCCACTTAACCCCTCTGAAAGAGAAATAGAGCAACACAACAGAGAGCAGAAGGAAAATTATGCTCCTCCCTATTTTCCCTGCTTTGCCTGTCTTGCCTATTTGGTTTTTGTTCAGCTGATTTCCTGTTGTCTCCTTTTCCTCCATTATCTGTTTTTACTCTCTAACGCTCAACTATGGCAAAAGGTTGGTGTTGGAATCCGGGAATATGACCTTTGGCTTAAACCCTACAGCCTCTTCCGGGGTCATCTGTGCATACGCCATTATAATGACCAGATCTCCCGGAGAGAATTTATGTGCTGCGGCACCGTTAAGGCAGATTTTGCCGCTTCCCTTCTCCCCTACAATAACGTATGTCTCTATACGCTCGCCATTATTAAGATTTACCACAGCAACCTTCTCGTTTGAATATAATCCTGCAGCCTCTGTAAGATTGCCGTCTATTGTTATGCTCCCTATATAGTTAAGGTCTGCCTGCGTTACCTTTGCTCTATGTATCTTTGATTTTAATATCTCTAAAAGCATCTTATTCCAAATTAGTTTTTTTACAATTTAGCAGCATATCGTCCACCACCAATGCTGCCTATTTTACAGCTATGTTGTCTATAAGCCTTACAGGTCTTGCATAGACAGCACACCATAATCTTATATGCTCTGCATCGTTCCACTCCCTAACAGGTTTGAGGGTTGTGGAATCTACCAATTCTATGTACTCTGTCTCCAACTCTTTATTGCTGTCTATCTCTTTGGCAAGCTGCTCTATAACCTCTCTTGGAGTATATGTTTTCATAAGCTCGGGCGCCTTGGAGATTGTAGCATATATATGTGGTGCAGCCGCTCTTTGTACCGGTGACAGAAGCATATTCCTTGAACTGCGGGCAAGGCCGTCTGTATCCCTTACTATAGGGCAACCTATTATCTCTATGTTATAACCCAATTTTGCTGCCATGTGCCTTAAGATTGCCAATTGCTGGAAATCTTTCTCGCCAAAGAATGCCTTTGCAGGTTTTACTATATCAAACAGTCTTGTAACCACCTGTACAACCCCATTGAAATGTCCCGGTCTGCGCGGGCCCTCTCCGCAAGAATCCAAGCCATCCAAATTAAAGACCCTTTTGTCGGGAAGCGGATAGATATCCTCTACTCGCGGAGCAAAGACTATGTCTGCCCCATGTTTCTCCAAAAGAGCGCAATCTGCCTCCAATGTGCGCGGGTATGTGGCAAGGTCATTTGGATTGTTGAACTGTGTTGGGTTTACAAATATGCTTACTACTGTATGTCTGCAGGTTGAAGCAGCCCTTTCTACTAATGAGATATGGCCATTATGGAGGGCTCCCATTGTGGGAACAAAGCCAATATCCTCTCTATTTGGAAGAGCATCGTATGCTGCGTTAAACTCCTCCAATGTTTTAGTTATAATCATTTTGTGTATAGATCCGTTATGCAGGTGCAAATGTAGGAATTTTTTTCATTCTGCATATAAGTTCATCTCCAAGAGCGGATTTTACCTCTATATGTTCCATTACGGCAGTAACAAACGGATTACTCTCAAATGTGCCGCGGACCTGCTCAAAATCCAACTCTTTCTCATATTTTGAACCGTCTGCGCCAAAACCTGTCATGGATGCCAGAGAGAACTCCTTTTTTGCATCTTCGTACAGCATTCTGTCCAAGCCTACCACAGACTCTTTCCATCTCTTGACTAATGAGATCACATCTGCCGCCGTTACCTTTTTAAGGTCTATACCGTAGAAGCTCTCTATTGTTTCGTATGCCCATCTCCACTCGTATGTATAGTAGTTGAGATGCATCTTCTCAAACTCTGCATTTATATCTTTCAAGCGATTAATCTCGCATGATTCTATTCTCTTAATAAGAGATTCAACCTCACTTTTAGGAGCTATAAGTCCCGATAAATCTACCCATTCTCCGCCTCCTATGCAGGTATCCGGAACAAGCCTCTCCCTTACCTGCTCGTTGCTTTTGAACTCTCTTCCCTCCAAGCGTTTTATTATGGAGTTCCCCAAGAACTTGTTTATTGCCGTTCTGTACAGTTGTATCCCCCTTTTGAGGGCAGAATTTGTTATTTTGGCGCTATGGTAAGAGTATATATCCGAAAGCTCTCCGCTGGCATCTACAAGCGACTGCAGAATCTTCAAACCCTTTAGCATCTTTTGGATTGTATAAGGGCTTAACAGATTGTAGTTTATGAAATCTAACTTATTTGGATCTGTACGGGTGTCTCGTTTGGGCCATTTTTGGGCGTCTCTAATTGTGCCCACGCTGCGCAGGTTTACGCCGGGAGCTAAAAATGTTGTATTGTTCTTCTCTATAAGATACGAGAAGGGGAGTTTTGAAGTGTCTGAGTGCGTTACATGCCTTCCCATTACAAGGGAGAAAGCTCCAACACGAGATGGCCAAAGTATGTAGGAATCAGATGAAGTCTTTGCCCCCCTTTCCAATATTCCATGATGTATAGGCCCCAATTTATACATGTGATTGCTCTGGTTTGAACCGGAGCCTGCATTCATAAAAGAGAACATTCCGGCAATGAGAAGCGTGGATTTATGGTGTGTTACCGTATATGGCCCGGCAAAGACAGAACAAGCCTCTCCATTCTCTCCATGGCAATTGCTAAAGAAGAGTGAATCACATGCAGAGTAGTTATGGCTTAATTTGCACCCTTGCCCTACAAAACAACGTGTAAGCATTGCACCGCTATCCACAGATGCTCCGGACAATATTATGAAATCATCACATATAACTCCGTTGCCAATATTTACCGGAGCATGTTCATTACTGTTTATGCTTCCGTTTGTCAACCGGCTTGCCCCTTTTATGCTGCAGTTGCTGCCAATTCTCACATTCTTAATGGTACCTGTATTCATAATTGTAACATTGTCACCAATACAGCCGGTCTTTGATGCGTGCTTTATGCAATAATACTCTGTTATCTCCCTCATACGGGCCGCAAGTTTCGGCCTGTGGCGGTACAGAGCCATTATATAGGCACTTTGAGCAGAGAGTTTGTCATTTATTGGGATATTCCTTCCTCCCGTTTCATTAAGGACAGACACATCCACCCCGTTTCCAAAACGAGACAGCCCCTCTACATATAATACATCTACATTGATAATTAAAGCATTATCTCCTATAACATAATTGGCTATGTAGTTATGTACATGCTCTATATAACAGTTATTGCCAACGGTTACATTGTGCAGGGCAACATTATGAAGCCCTGAATGTCTCTTTACCCCTCCCGGCATGGTAAATTCTCTCTCAAAAACCCCAAGGCAGACCTTACCCGAAAATGAGACACAATCTATATTCTCTGTGCGGAACCCATTTGCAACTGTAACAGAAGACCAGTCTTCTGCTTTGCAGGACTGTCTTTGCAGCTGCCCAATCTCTTCAAGTGTTAAAGCTCTATATTCCATATTCTGCAACAAATTGGTTTAAATTGTTTCTATAACGCTCAGCTTATAAAGTGCTGATTGTTACTGTAAAAGTAAAAATAAAAATACTCCTTGGCAAATTCAGGCGTGCTATTTCCATAAATTCCGCAGATTTCACGGATTTTGCGTATCTTCGCAAACCGATTTAATGACAACCATTTTTTAACACCAAATAAATGAAATCTATTATAGGCATTGGCAACGCGCTTACAGATATCCTTGCCATTCTTCCCAACGATGAACTCTTAAAAGATTTTCATCTGCCAAAAGGCAGTATGCAGCATGTAGATGAAGCTACCGGAGAGAAAATATGGAACACTCTAAAGCCAATGGGGGTTCAGTATGTTGCAGGTGGCTCTGCAGCCAACACAGTTACCGGTGCAGCCGTATTTGGAATGGACTGCAGCTTTGTTGGCAAGGTTGGAGATGACGAGCTTGGCTCTCTCTTTAAGGCAGACCTTGAGAGAAACGGCATTAAGGCCAATCTGTTAAAGGGAAAAGCCGCCAGTGGCAAATCTATGGTATTCATTACGGCGCCAAACGCAGAGAGAACCTTTGCGGTTTACCTTGGAGCTGCTATTGAATTGGTTGCAGAGGATCTTAACATTAATATGTTCAAAGGGCACGACTATTTTCACATTGAAGGATACCTTGTACAGAACCAGAGCCTTTTAAGACGTGCGGTTGAATTGGCCAAAGAGGCCGGATGTATCATATCTTTTGATATGGCAAGCTATAATGTAGTTGAGAGCAACGACACATTCCTGCACGACATAGTTGAAAATTATGTAGATATAGTCTTCGCCAACGAGACAGAAGCAAAGGCATTTACCAAAAAGGAACCTCGTGAAGCATTAGACGACATAGCTGCCGTATGCAAGATTGCAGTTGTAAAATTAGGGCCTGAGGGTTCCATGGTAAAGAGCGGCAGTGAATATTATAAAATAGATGCATGGCCGGCAAACACCATTGATGCTACCGGCGCAGGAGACATCTACGCAGCCGGATTCCTCTATGCTCACTCATACGGAATGCCTATAAAAATCTGCGGTGAGGTTGGATCAATCATATCTGCAAAGGTAGTTGAAGTTGTTGGCCCTAAGGTAGACATTCCAAGATGGAAGGATGCCAAAAGGGAGATTCGCGCCCTTATGGGCATTAAAGAGTAAAAAAGAGGCTGACCCAAAAGGGTTGGTCTCTTTTTTATATAGGGTGTCGTAGAGTTGTCGGAAGGCTCCGACAGA
>UQWT01000056.1 GCA_900544815.1 uncultured Bacteroidales bacterium
AAAATTTCCGATTTTATAACAGGCGGATATTCAAATGGTTGCAGAGGAGGGTGTTTTTGGCTGTCAAAGTCAGGAAAAAGATTACTCGTATCGGGGGACGCAAAATCGGAAAATGGAAAATAATCGATGAAGATTATGAGGGATTCTTTGATCGAATATAATAGCATGTAATTTTTATCATTCAAATATAACAATCATAGTACTACGGATTAATAATCTTAATATTGACAAGAAATTATGACAGATAATAATCATAAATTCGGTGACTTGATTATGACCCAAGGCACTTCTAATTATTTTCAATCCGACTCTGATTTTAAATCGCGATTTTCTTTACTCAAAGATAAGATTCGAGAGTTCTTTAATCTAAAAAACATCAATTTCCTGTTTGGTTCAGGAACAAGTAGTGGTGCAATCCCTACAATGGATGGGTTATTTAAAGAACTCAAATTCGATGAAGAGAAGGAAATTGCAGAGAAAACGGAATTTGAGCGTATTGTAAATAAAGTTGGTAAGAATCTTGAAACAACGCTTGAAGTCATGTATTCTGCACGCACTTATTATGGTGGCATCCAAACAGATGATGACCATGTTGGAGAATTTAAAGAATTATACAATAGGCTCATACATCGGATTGAAGAATACATATTCAATAGTATCAATGTCGATATGGACAAAGAAACATCAAAAAATGTTTTAGAATATTATAAAACATTTTATCAGAAAATAGCTTTGCGTAATAAGGACTTGTCTCGCATCCGCATATTCACTACAAACAATGACCTGTTTAATGAAACAGCATTAGATTCCTTGAATATCCACTACATAAATGGCTTCGGTGGAGGGCTTAGAAAATATTTTAATCCAGCCCTATTTAACTACACCTGGTCTAAAAGGATGGATACAAGTATAGACAAATACGAACCTGTAGAAAATATGGTGTATTTGTATAAGATTCATGGCTCTATCAATTGGCACGAAACAGATCATAAAATGAACAATTATTTCAATATAGAAGAACTATCACCCCAACAATTAAGTCCAAAGAAATCCGCATTGGTATATCCTACTCCTACGAAACAGGATAAAAGCCTTGGTGTGCCATACGTTGACCTATTTAGAGAATTTCAGAATAAGCTTTTGGAACCACACTCGGTATTGTTTATTATAGGTTATGGTTTTAATGACCGCCATGTCAATGACATCATTTATCGAGCGTTGGCAACGAATTCCACCATTAATGTGGTTATATTTGGTAAGAAACCGACAGATCCTGAAAAGGCGAAGAAACCCATCTTTTTTATCAATGATAATCGTATTTTTACAATTTCGGGCAAAGTTTGGAATGAAAAGCAGGATGAAAGCGGAATAATAACAAAAACCGAAGAAAGAACCATAAACTACTTCGACTACATAGTAGATGAATTATTGCCCAACCTTGATTCTTTTAGGAAGGAAGAGAATATGCTTGAGGCATTTGTAAAACAGCTCAACGAAACTAAATCTGAGTGATTATGAAAATCGGGAAAATTATATCTGTAGAATATGATAAGTTTAGGGTTCGTTTATTTCATACTACTCGAAATTCTACTGTCAATATTGATGGGAAGGTTTATTATTTTGGCAATATAGGTAGCTACCTCAAAACTCTAAATTCTTCAGGTGAATACGTTTTATGTGAGGTTGTGTCAATAGTTGATTGGGTCGGCAAAGAGAATCAATTCTATAGTACATATAATCTTGATAGTTCTAGAGAGATTATAATAAAGCCGATAGGAACATTAATGCACGAAAAATTCTGTATGGGTGTGGGTATATTTCCTTCTTTGTATACTGATGTGGAAATCGTGACATTTAATGATTTAGACCTAATACTGTCTTACAATGATGGATGTGCCATTGATGGCGTGCATTCAACAATTTTCATTGGTACTAGTAAAAGTCTAATTAATTACTCTATAGAACTTGATGTAAACCGATTCTTCAATATACATTCAGCAGTCCTAGGTAATAGTGGTAGTGGTAAATCAAATACAATAGCGCATATTTTACATGAGGTGTATCGCAAACACGACAATGAAGCATTTGGCGCAAAAACAATAATCTTTGATGCTAATGGTGAATACCCCATGGCTTTTGGTGAAGAAGCCAATTTACATAAAACCATAATCCCTGTTTTCTATAAACCCAATATCAGTAAAGCTGTTGATGGGTATAAGCCATTTGTGTTACCATATTATTTGATGAATCTTGATGAATGGCTATCTTTTTTAATGGCATCTGAACGAACCCAAAAACCTTTTTGGGATAGAGTTCTTCAAGAGAGTTATAAGTTTTACAGCATTTTTAATACAGATAAAAGAAAGGATGCTCATAGATTTGCCAATTATATCAAATGGAAATTACGGCAAATGCTATTCAATATTGTAAGTAGAATCGACAGTGATACTTCCAAGATGACCGCTGCAAAAGGAGCTGTTGCTATGCTTAGACAGACATGCAATAGTAGCCTTGGTGATGATGTTGACAAGAATGTTTTGACAGATCTTTCTAACTTTCTCAATGCTTGTAACGATCTGTGTGTGATTAACTTTGGTAATAATAATGATTCCTTGTCTAATGCGCTTAATCTTTTTACTGCCATAGAAGACGAGCCGAAGTACGTATGTATAACAAAACATCGTGATCATTGCGAAGCAAACCTTTCAGATTACATAATAGAAGGTGCTTTCCGGCAAATCGATGAAAGTGATGCTTTGGCGGTAGACCAAAACAAACTTAAGCCTGGTAAATACTTTGACTACCATTATCTAAGAACTGCAGTTGATATGGTACTTTTGGAGGAAGAAGCTCATGGTAATCTGCATATTCGGGATTTCACCTCTACGTTGATGAGTCGGTTAGATTTTTTCCTTTATAATCCGGAATGCGCATTTATGCGCATTGAAACTCCTGATTATCTAGATTGCAATGACTACTTAGAGAAAATGTTTGGCATCTCAGATTCTGAGGAAAAAAGCAAACAACTTATCACTATAGATTCGAGTGAAGTGGGAACGGATGCTTTAGAATTGATGACAAGTGTCGTATCTCGAATGGTGTTCGATTATAGAAAATGTAAGTTTGGAAAATTACGACAACAAAAACCAATACACTTGATTCTTGATGAGGCGCATCGTTATATTCGAAAAGATGCAAATTATATAATGCGTGAAAATATATTTGAAAAAATAGCACGAGAAGGTCGAAAATACTCACTTTATTTAATTATATCTTCGCAAAGGCCTTCAGAGCTATCCCAGACAGTTCTATCGCAGTGCGGAAACTATATTGTACACCGAATTCAAAATGAGGTAGATATGAAGTATATCTATTCTGTTCTCCCATACTTTAGTGAGGATTATATTACTAAAATCAAACAAGCAGTGCCTGGGGAGGCCTTGATTTTTGGAAATTGTGTGCCTATGCCTATTATGGTTAAAATTAAAGAAGCTAAGCCAGCACCGAACAGCAAGAACTGTGACATTAAGATGGAATGGTTTTACAAAGAAATTATTACTGATACGACAATATAAATAAACAAAATGGCAGATGTTTTGACCCGAGAGCAGCGTCATCGCTGTATGTCCGCGATAAAGAGCAAGAATACAAAGCCAGAATTATTGGTGAGGAAATTCTTGTTCAGTCGTGGCTTTCGATATAGACTGAACTATCCACGACTTCCTGGACATCCAGATTTAGTTTTACGCAAATATAAGACTGTTATTTTCATAAACGGCTGTTTTTGGCATGGTCACGAAGGGTGCAAGTATTATGTCCTTCCAAAAACAAATATTGAATTCTGGAAGAATAAAATTGAACAAAATCGAAACAGAGACATGGAGGAACGGCAAAAATTAGTTTCTATGGGCTGGCATTGCATTACTGTTTGGGAATGCCAACTAAAATCGAAGGTACGCCAACAGACATTGGATGCATTAGAATATATGCTTTATCGTATCAATCTTGAATACAGAAGCGTCAAACCTTATGAGATAACTGAAGAAGAATATAGTATGGTGGCAGAGCCCATTGAAAGTTATAGCAAATCAATAAATGATATGTAATCCGTGTTGTTCTATGATTTGGATATTTTCAATTTGCGGGAACTTTACGGTATCAGACATATAGAAAATCCAAATAGTTAAACTGATTATCAGATTAATATACAATCATTCTCGGTTCAAGCGTGGAACTTTTTATTTAGTTGCATTTTAATTTTGGAGGCTTGTAATATCCAAACCCAATATTTGTAACCACTCTCTTGTATTTGGATAAATCGTTCTTACAAAAGTAATAGTGCGCGCCTTTTTGACTCTCATCAATTGAGAAATTAGGGATTATACTATACGTTTGTAACATATTATATCTCCATAATACTTCTATTATTTCCTCAGTTACAGCACATTTTTTATCCCACCAATAAAACAGTTTCCCGTCTTTTATCACATATCTTGTTGGTAATTTATTTTTTGTTTCTTCTGAATAATAAAACTGATAATCACCATTGCCTCCAATTTCCACACTCGCTATTCCATCAAGTAAATTCCCTCTTTTCCATTGATGAGTTCGCCCATCTTTATATTTTTCTTTGTCAACTTGTATTAAAGCAGTTTTATAAAATACGCTATCCTCAAAAGTAACACTAAAAACAGAGTCCTTTTTGAACAAACTACATTTTGTTGAAAAATCTTCAATAGCCAAGTTTATAGCCTCTTCTTGCAAATTTGTTCTTATCAGCATTGTATATTTCTTTATAGAACAACAACCTAATAATAAAGAAAATGCCAATAAAGATATTGTAATTGTCTTAATTTCCATATTTCTCATATTTTTACCACGATGTATATAGAATTTTGTATGGGAATTTATCACCATAATTTATGGGATGTGTAAGGATATAAAATTGTAAGTTTGGCATAAGTTTGAGAGCTGCATCACGACTTTTTTTGTCTTGTTGAGATGGTTGTGTCCTATCAGAAACACTTATATTTGATCCACTTGGATGCGTATGGAAAAAACCTGTTAAGCTGTTTCCCAATTTTGAATCAGGGTATAACCTATTCCATAATATATGACCGTGTCCACCTTTCGTTTCTTTGTAACTGTTCTTCTCATATCTTCCTATAGAAATATGTGTTATTGAACCTGCGCCATCTTTTGAAAAGTATGCACTGGCTATCTCTTTTCTAACCATATCAGACAAGTTTACAGCAAATGCTTCTACACCATCTACTGAGGCTTGTCCTTCTCCCCCTACGGCAATAATGTTATTGTTGCTCATAAAATTAGCGCCATCGCTTAAAATGCCCTTTTCAACCCCTTCCATTCTTATTTTGGTCTGATACCATTTTGTATTTTGCTCGTATTCTCCTGTCTTTTTGTTTAAGTGGTATCCTAAAACTCTATCTGTTTTATCATCAGTTTGTTTCATTAAATGGAATTGCCCTGTTTTATCATCATATCTATAATCGTCCATTCCATTATGGTCAATGCGGATTATAGGGTTATTGGAACAATATGTATAAGGAGACATGGAGGCGTACTTCTCTGCCAACGGATCCGGAACAAACCATCTGTCGGTGAAGTCATCATACATCCTTGCTCCGTAGTCTGTAAAGCCGAGACTTCCAATTGTCTGCATCTCCTTGCCATTGTACTTGTAAAGGTTGGTTGTAAGTTGTGGGTAACTGTTGCCTGTGGCTGTCCTCATACCCAAAGGGTAGTAGTCGTTCCTCTCCACCACGCTGCCGCTGCCTGTGCTTGTGATGAGGAGGACACGTTTTATCCCTGTGTTTGGTTTGATGTCCAAGTAGATGGTATCAAAGTCATCTGATACTCCGCTTATCTCCACTACATCATCTCCAAAATGGTCAAAGAGGAATGCGTTGCTCTCCTCAATATAGTCCGCCACCTCATCTGCACTCATAGTAGAGTTGAACTCCACGGGTACATATACAGAGTTGGCTGCACTGCTGAAATTGTAGCTTCTTGCCATTGTCACTGTAACACGCGGGATGTTCACCCTTATGGTATCGGCAGCATTTGCCGCAAACGACAGCCCGATAAATACTGTCATGAAAACGAATACCGGCAAAAATGCTTTTGGCAAATATGATGATAAATGGCTGTTATCTCTGATGAGCTTACAGACTGCTATGCTGCGTAGCAAGAATAGATCTCTTTTCATGTCGGACTAACCGCGTTTAAGGTTTAAATTTTAATCATACGTTTACCAAAATGTATTTTAGCTCTAAATAATTCCCATGCGTGCTAATAATAAAAGGCCACAGATTAACACGCTGTATACAGTGCACTAATTGCTGCTATCAGATAGATATCAATAGCGTCATTGTTCTGCTCCGGCTCACAGTGCATTCCCCGGCACTGCTGCAGTTTGTCCTTTAAAACTATATACTTTTAGTATATCCCATATGGAGCAGGTGGTGAATGTTGAGATTACTGCTGTTCTGCTGTGTGCGCAAGCCTTTTTCTTGCTGTTAGGTGGAAAACGGTTTCCGGCGGAACGGTGCAGACATCTCTCCAAAACCTTCGTTACAAAGGTAATAAAAATTTCCGTAAGCCGTAGTTTCCGCGTTGGCGTTGGCGTTAGCGTTGGCCGTTTTGAAGAGTAGCGAAAATATAGAGGGTATATAGAGGAAAGAGAGTATAGAAAGTAAGAAGCTTTGGCCTTAATTTAGTTGAAAGTGTATGGCTTATAGTGTATAGACAGTTTTTAAGTTAATAGCAGCAAAGCTTAAAGTAAAAAACTAATATCTTTAAATCTATCAACTAATTAACTGACAATAAACTTTAAACTTAATCAGCTAAAGCAAATGCCAAGGCCAAGGCTAATTATGTAATTTTTGTAACTATTTAGTTATTTGCTTATTGAGACTTTGATTTTATATTTTGGTGTTTGACACATCACCTGGAATAGAATAATGTCAAAGATTGGATTATTGCAATAAAGTGTATCTTTGCAACCTATTGAAATGGGCATTGAATAGTATAATTGTGTTTATATGATAAAAGATTGGATAGAGGCAATTCGTCCAAGAACTTTGCCGGCATCTGCATCTCCGGTATTGGTTGCCGGGGCATACGGATGGCATTTTGACAAGTTTCAACCTGTTGTAATTGGAATATGTTTGCTGTTTGCAATTTTGGCACAGATAGCGTCAAATCTTGCAAATGACTACTTTGACTTTAAAAAGGGGATAGATGACGAGCACAGGACAGGTCCAAAGAGGGCGGTTGCAAGCGGAACGATAACACCCAAGGCAATGCTTGTTGCAACATTAGTTACCCTTGGCATTGCCTGTGCCGTGGGCTGTACCCTTATCTGTTACGGTGGATGGATACTTTTACCTGCCGGTGTTATCATAGCGCTGTTTGCACTTGCATATTCAGCAGGGCCGTATCCGCTCTCATGTCATGGATTGGGAGATCTTACCGTGTTTGTTTTCTTTGGCCTTATTGCCGTTGACCTTACATATTTTATTCAGGCAGGGACAGTTGAAACTATGGTATGGCTTGGAAGTGCAGGTGTAGGTCTTTTGTCTGTAAATATTCTTTTAGTGAATAACTACAGAGATATGGAGAATGATGCAAAAGCCCGCAAAATAACTACAGTTGTAATGTTTGGCAGACAGTGGGCGGAATTGGCATATTTGGTTAACGGCATTGCAGCTGTGTGGCTCGTTTCATGCGAAAAACAAGTAATAGCACTATTTCTTATCCCATATTTTGTTATTCATTATTTTACATGGAAACAGATGAGGCAGAAAAGAGATTTTGAGTTGAACCCTGTGTTGGGGAAAACGGCAAGGAATCTGCTTATTTTTTCTTTGTTGCTAATTTTGGCACTTGTGTGTTTACGTTAGGCTTTGGTGTTGGCGGGTTTTAGAATAAAGAATGCTTTAGTATTGGCTTTCTAAATTAAATTAGCTAAAGCCAAAGCCAATATGGCATTAGCGATGGAAAG
Organism: uncultured Bacteroidales bacterium; assembly: GCA_900544815.1. Lineage (GTDB taxonomy): Bacteria > Bacteroidota > Bacteroidia > Bacteroidales > UBA932 > Egerieousia. The sequence continues at coordinate 8,027 of UQWT01000056.1, forward strand.
CTATTCTTTAAATATATTGTAAATAATGTGTAAATTTGCGGCTGAAGTTATGCCATGGTGCAGAGTTTAGTAAGCGTTAAAAAATAAGTTGGTAAAGATTTAGGAGTATTTTTGAGAAAAGAAATATAGACCGAAAAGACAATTAAAGATTACGAAGTTATTTTTTTAAGATTACTTATTGTAGGTTTATTAAAAATTATCATAATGAAAAAATTATTTCAAATTGTATTGATGTTTGTTTTTGCTGTTTTTTGTTCCTGCAGCAGCGACAGTGAAGAGACTGTCATATATAGAATCTATTTTTCAGAGGCTACAGAAGGTTTTATGGGAAGTACAGATAGTGAGGCTTATTCTGTGTACAGCTCCATAAAATCCGGTATTGTTGAATTTGAAAAAAAATATTGCGGTGAATGGAGTGATGTTGTGAAAGAGGGTGATTACGACTCAAGTGACAAGAGTGCAAGCTCTAAATTTGAAGAGGTAACCAATTACTTTAAGAATTTTGAGATAGCAACCAATGATAAATTGGCAAATTTGCCATCTACCGGAAGCAATGTATTTAAATTCGCCGGTAAGTTGGTTATAACAAGATTGTCATCACAAGGGGGGAGTGAACAGCTATTGAACAACTATAGTTACTCATTTGATTTTGGGAACAATAGAGAACTTTAAATAAGGTAAAATACTAATAAAGGGGATGGCCGAAATTAGCGGTCATCCCCTTTATTTTTTAATAAGCCAGATGAGCAAAGCAAACTTGTTTGCACTTTGCCATGACGAGGAAAAGCTGCGCGAATGCGAACCTTTTCCGTAAGCATATTTAACGTTAGTTAGCGTTGACTTTTAGGATAAAATTATCTAAAGCTAAAGCAAACGCCAAAGCTAATTATATGGCGAGTAAAAATGTATGTAAGTGAACATATCTTCAATTACAAATTTTTAAGAACATCCTCTGCAATCTGCGGTGCAGTAAGCCTGTTGGCCTCCAACAACTCTCTTATATTGTATCTGTCCTCAAACTGCTTACGCTCGCCTCTAACCAAAACCTTCATATTAGAGTTGCCGTAATATCTCGCAATCTTTTCACCCCATCCACCGTCAATCTGGCCATCTTCGAGGGTAACGACCAAACTATGATCAGCCTTTAGAGCATCCAAAGCCTCTGTATCCAATGAGGTAATGATTCTTGGGTTTACTACCGTTGCATCTATGTTCTGCTCTTTTAGAAGCTCTGCTGCCTTAACTGCCAAATGATAATATGCACCAAGACCAAGTATGGCAACCTTGCTACCTTTACGTGCTATCTCATATTTTGGTTTTGACCAATCTACCTTATTGCCTGCAAGATATTCCTCTACCTCTTTGCGCTTTGCAACACCGTTTACAGGAACCCTTATTGCAACCGGATGTTCGCGATATTCAATGGCCCATGTCATCATATCCAAGTATTCCTCTTTGCATGTTGGTGCTAAATAGATAAGATTAGGGATATTGCACAAAAGTGGAATATCGTAGAAACATGTGTGGGTAACATCGTTCATGCTCTCTATTCCGCCCCAGAATACAAGTATTAAGGCAGGGTTATTGTTTATACAGAGATCCTGAGAAAGTTGGTCATATGTTCTTTGGATGAATGTACTGTAAACACCCCATACAGGCTTGCCACCCCTTTTGGCAATACCAGAGGACATTGCAACAGCAGTCTCCTCTGCAATGCCAACATCTACAAACTGTTTTCCTGCGCGTTTTCTGCGCTCTGCATTGAATCCAAACACGGCCGGTGTTCCGGATGTTATTGCTACCAAGCCCGGATTTGATGGCATCTTTCCAAGAAGGTATTCTGCTGTTATTGTCCCGTAATCTTCACCCTCTGCCTTAAACTTGCTTTCGCCTGTTTTAAGATCGAAAGGCATTCCCCAATGCCAGGACTCCTTGTCCTGTTCGGCAAACTTAAGCCCCTTTCCTTTTAAAGTATTAATGTGAACTACAACAGGATGGTTTATATCTTTAACTTTTTCAAAAGCCTCTACCAAAGATGCTACGTTATTGCCATCACCAACGTAGATATAATCCAATCCCATAGATCTAAACAGGTTGCATTCTGCCTTTCCGTTTGTTTCACGCAGGAGTTTAAGGTTATCATAAAGGCCCCCATGATTCTCTGCAATAGACATCTGGTTATCATTCACAATAATTATAAAGTTGCTCTTAAGCTCGGAGCCTGCAACATCCAATCCCTCAAGTGCCTCACCTCCGCTCAATGAACCATCTCCAATTACGGCAATGACATTCTCTTTACCTCCAAGAAGATCTCTTCCTTTTACAAGTCCGCATGCAAGGCTGACAGAGGTAGATGTGTGTCCTATGACAAAATGATCGTGCTCACTTTCAGAAGGTTCGCTATAGCCCGAAACATCGTCGTAGTGGGCAGCATCCATAAATGCCTCTTTTCTGCCTGTTAGAATCTTGTGAGGGTAGCTTTGGTGCGATACGTCAAATACAATTTTATCTTCAGGAGAATTGAATACATAGTGCAATGCTACAGTTGCTTCTACCATTCCCAAATTGGGACCAATATGTCCTCCATGCTCGCTCACTTTCTGTAGCAGGTAATGACGGGTTTCATCTGCAAGAACATTAAGTTCTTCCATGTTCAGTTTCTTAATATCGGCAGGGCCGTTAATCTTCTCTATATACATGGTATCTATATTTTAATTTAGTTATTTGTCTATATATTTTTTGTATTGTCCAATTTTATGAGCGCGTTGGCATAACAACGCACCGCGTAAACAACGTGGCAAAAATAATACTAAAATGTTTTGTCGGGAAGCGGATTATGAATAAAAGGTAAATGAGTTAATAAAAACTGTAATTCTGTTAAACTGCCACAATTACCTTTTTCTTGCGAAATTCTTTATTCCAAATTTTACTTTTGAACTTTATTAAGGTCTGTAATATAGACAACAGGGGAGAGGGAGGATAATTCTTCGCTTCCCGACAGGTAAGCTCATAGTTGTTTTATTGCTAAATGGAGTGATTTGCTCCAAATGGAAATACTTATTTACACAAGTGTAAATTTTTGATTTATTTATAATTGATATTAAGATTTATTATTATGAAAGGGTTTAACATTAAAAAATTATTGTTGCTTACAATGGCAGTCTGCTTTATTGGAACAGCTGCTTGTGCAGGTCCAAGAAGAGTTCATATAGCATGCAAACATCCAATCAGCTGCAAATACTTTAATTTCAAATATTGGAGACATTGTAGCTCTGCTGTTAAAATAATGGATTTAAACAAATTTATAATAGTTAACAGACTTACCAAAAATGATAGATTATCTTTGTCCATTTAGACAATGAAGACCAGAGATTTCTTTTGGAGGTATATAATGAAGATATTTTTTTAAACAATCAAAAATAATAACAATGAACAGATTATTTAAAGTATTATTTATTACTTTAGCGGTATTGATGCTTAATCCAACACTAAAGGCACAGAATAACAGACAGAACATAAGCAGAGAAAAACTTGCCGAGACCCAAGCACGGCATATTGCATCTGAATTAGCTTTTAATGCGGATATTACAGCAAGGTTTATGAAAACATATTGCAATTGCCAAAAGGAGATATGGGAGCTTGACCAAGGATTGGAAAGAGAGATGGCATAAACTCGTCATCAGCTACTGAACAAGAGTCGGAGGAGGAGATAAAAGCAAGGTTTGAACGTAGCCAGAAAATATTGGATATACGTAAAAAATATTATATTGAATATAGTAAGTTTTTAACACAGAAACAGATACGACGAGTTTATGAGGTGGAAAAAAATGTTATGAAACGACTTTCAAAACATGTATAGAGAGCTACACTTCTGATCGTCTAAAGAAACTTTTTGAGTATAAAAGATATTAGTAAGTATTTTCTTCCCGACAAATTCACCGTTTGTCGGGATTTTTTTTATAAATGTAAATTGGGTAGATAATTCTGTGATATATGCAAAATTATTTGTTGATGATGTGATATTTTTGCATTTGATTTTGTTGCATAAAGTCAAATAGTAGGATAATGCTTATGTTGTGTACTATTATTGGCTTTGTATTTTGTTATACTCTTTTATAGTGGATTATGAAGTATATGTGGATGATAGTTTTTCTTGTGTTGCCATTTATAGGGTTAGGCTATGCCTTGTGGCATATCTGGCGGATTCTGCCGTTTTCTAACGTTGTAAAATATGTTGTGATTACGGCTTGCATTGCTGCATTTCTTACATTTTTTCTATCATTTACCGGTTTGACAGATAATTTACCGTTAAGTGTTGCCTCTGTGGTGTATGAAACTGGGACATCTGCATTAATCATAATGTTGTATCTTGTAATGCTGTTCTTGTTGTTGGACATTGCCCATCTTTGTCATATAATACCAAAAGGGTGGCTTCAATCTAATGCTTGTTCATCTGTTGCAGTTCTCCTTATAATTGTTGCAGTTTTTGTATACGGCAACATAAATTACAACAACAAGAGGAGAATAGAACTCTCATTGGAAGCCTATTTTGGTATAGGGGAGAAGCCTGTCAAGCTTGTGCTTTTGAGCGACCTTCACCTTGGATATGGCAATAGAAGAGTTGATTTTGCCAAATGGGTTGATAAGGTTAATGCAGAAAAACCGGATTTAATTTTAATAGGGGGTGATATAATTGATACGAGCATAAAACCGCTGTTGGAGGAGAATGTAGCAGAGGAGTTTAAAAGGTTTAATGCACCTGTTTACGCCTGCCTTGGCAATCATGAATATTATAGCGGCAAAGAACGTTCAATAGATTTTTATAAAAGGGCAGGAATAAATCTTCTTATAGACAGTGTGGCAACTATAGGCAAAATATCAATTATAGGAAGAGATGACAGAACAAACGGTAATAAAAAGAGTGTTGATGAACTTATCAAAGGTGTGCCACAACTTAACTACACGATTCTGTTGGACCATCAGCCTTATAATTTAAGGGAAGCAGATTTTGCGGGTATTGATTTCCAATTTAGCGGTCACACGCATAGAGGACAGGTTTGGCCTGTTTCCCTAATAACAGATCATATTTTTGAAAAATCGTATGGCTATCTACGAAGATGGAATACAGATTATTATGTTAGTTCGGGAATTGGAATCTGGGGTGGCAAATTCAGAATTGGAACATGCAGTGAGTATGTTGTTGCTACGGTTACTTCAAGAAAAAAGGAGCAAAAGCAATATTAGAGCTTATCGGCTTTAGCTTTGGCATTGGCATTAGCTTTCATTACTCTCTTTACCCTACATACCCACTTTACCTTCTCCACCTAATAAAACAGCCAACGCTAACGCCAAAGCTTCTCTCTATACACTATAAACTCTCAACTATAAACTTAATTAACGCCAATGCTAAGCAAAATATTTTTTTTTAGATGCAGTATTTTCAAATTTCTGCGTTTAGACTTCAAAGACAATTAAATTTTTTAAATCAATGAAACTTAAACTAAATAATCTTTATTATTCCTCTATGGCTGTTCTGTTGCCGTTACTTGGTTTTCAATCTTGTGATGGTGTTTTTAATCAGAAATGCGAATATGGCTCTCCAACAGCCGATTATAAATTCAAGGGTGATGTTACAACAGAGGATGCAGTTCCGGTAAAGGGAATTAAAGTTGTTGTCATTAGAAAATATGACAGCGAGACACACCGTATTGATTCTACTTTGACCAATGAACAGGGAAAATATATAATTAATCACAATAATGGTTATTTAGGTAATTTGGATTACGATATAAAATACGGAAATCTATATGTTACCTTTGAGGATATAGATGGCAATAAGAATGGCGGATCATTTACCTCAGATACTCTTAAAAACAATAACCTAAAGGTTACCAAGACCAAAAAGGGTGACGGCAATTGGTATAACGGCGAATTTGAGATAGAGGGCAATATTAACCTTAAGAAAAATGAGTAGAGTAGAGCCTTTGTCTCTTAGAAGAAAGGTTGCATTGGAGATTGTCCGTAAAGCGTATGATAAGTGCGTGGAGGAGCACCCTTTAAAGCAACTGTTCTGGGAGTGTACTTTAAGATGCAATCTAAGTTGCAGACACTGTGGCAGCGATTGCAAGACAAGTGCCGGTGTAAAGGATATGCCGTTAGAACATTTTCTTGGTGTATTGGACAAAATTAAGGCAAGGACAGATCCCCACAAGGTATTTGTAATAGTTTCAGGAGGTGAACCTCTTATGCGTAATGATATTGCCGAATGCGGCAAGGCCATTTATGAGAAGGGCTTCCCTTGGGGGATGGTCTCTAACGCTCTTTTTTTGACACCGGAAAAATTCCAATCACTATTGGATGCCGGGATTCATACGATGACAGTAAGTTTAGATGGTATTGGGGATGAACATAATTGGATGAGGGGCAATAAAAACAGCTTTGATATGGTATCCGGAGCTATAGATATGTTGGTAGCTTCCAAACAGGTAAAGTTTGACGTAATGACCTGTGTCAACCGCCGTAATTATACACATTTACAAAATATTAAAAACTTCCTTATTGAAAAGGGCGTAAAGACATGGCGGGTAGTGGCTGTGTTTCCTGTTGGACGTGCAGCAGAAGATCCTGATATGCGCCTCACAAAAGAGGAGTATAAAGGTATCTTAGAGTTTATAAAGCAGACAAGGAGAGAGGGTTCTATTGATGTAAGTTATGGGTGTGAAGGGTTTATGGGAAATTTTGAAGGCGATATACGCAACCATTTCTTTGCATGTCTGGCAGGTGTGACCGTTGGTTCTGTGCTTGTAGACGGCTCTATTTCTGCATGCCCGAGTATCCGTTCCAACTTCCATCAGGGAAACATCTATGACGATGATTTTATGGATATTTGGTTAAACAAGTTTGAACCATATAGGAAC
>UQWT01000057.1 GCA_900544815.1 uncultured Bacteroidales bacterium
GTCTCGCTTGTGTCTTTCTCTCATTGACTCGTTTGATTTATGCTCTCAAAACTGTCAACTTTTTTCAGTTCAAGTCAGTCGAATCACATCAGTTCGCACCTAACAGTAGCTTTTCTTTCGCTACAAGGTTATATATCTTTGATAGAGAATTACGATCCTTGGTATTTACAGCCATTCAAGATATAGAAATTGCGTTTCGTACTAGAATAATCCATTACTTTTCTTTGGAACATGGTCCGTTTTGGTTCATGGATTCAAGTAAGTTCAAGAATCAAAGTATTTTCAATTCCTGTCTTGACAATATAGCAGCAGAGGTAAATCGTTCAAGAGAAGATTTTATTTCCGAATTTTACAAAAACTACACTTATCCATCTTTTCCGCCAGCGTGGAAAACTTTAGAAGTGGTTTCCTTCGGAACACTGTCCAAACTTTTTTGCAATTTCAAGGACAATTTGGTTAAGAAGAAAGTGGCGAAAGAGTTCAATCTGCCACAATATTTATATTTAGAGAATTGGATAAAGTGCATTGCTGTACTACGAAATGCCTGTGCTCATCATGCTCGCATTTGGAACAGACGTTTCCCTATGATGCCAATAATGCCAGATTACCTACCCTCATCATGGATTGTTTGCAAATTCCGTCCAAATAAATTATATCACCAATTATGCTGTCTTGCATATTTGGAACAGTCTATAGCAGAAAATGGAAATTTCACCCACCATCTGTTAACTCTTGTGGATAATAACAATGAAATAAGTGCACGTTCTATGGGATTTCCGCAAGAATGGAAAATAGAACCTTTATGGTTGGTGTCACATACTCTTTAAACTTGGCTTGTGGTATTGTATTTTTTATCCGACACAAAAGTCAAGGGGTAATTGTCGGGAAGCAAAAAATTATTGTTTTTGTATACTTTTGCAGGTGAAATTCAAATTTTGCAATGGACAAAAAGCATAATATAACAGATGGGTTGGGCAATCGCGCCATTAAAAACATAATGGGAGCAGCGTTTAAAAGGGTAGCTCTGTTGGTTATTGCCTGTGCAATAGCTTTTAACAGTTATGGTTTTGGGAGGCAGCAGCATACGGGTGATATGCAACGGGTGTTTCCGTTTGAATGGGATAATGACAAGATTATTGAGCTGTACTATCTTGTAAATGATTACCTGGATAAGCCAAATGACACAAACACAGGCAAACCAACCCCTATAGCGGAGCATCCCAAATTCGGCAAAATGACCTTTGGTAACCACAGGATATGGTACCATTGGGGTTTTAACGTTAATCCGCGCAATTTTACACCACTTAAAGAGGCTGTAGAGAGGAACATTAAAAAGGGGGTAATAACAGAAACAGATGCAAAAGAGTTTTGGGATATTCTTCTAAAGGAGGTTGGCAGAAGGAACAGATATCTTATGAACAAGGCTACAGAGATATTGGGCTATGGGAAGTTGGGAAGCATCTCCGCAATTCAAAGGGCACAGGCAAATGCCTTTGTAACAATACTCTACTCTATACATCTGTTGGGAGACCACCAGGGAAAGATCTTAAATGTAATGTCTGACCGTAATGCAGTATACGCGGATATTTACAATGCCATAGACAATCTTGCCGGGCGCGAAGCCTACAATATAGAGCGTGCAAAAAGCATAAAAAAAGAGCTGCGCAAACATCAGGACAGCCCTGCTGATTTCATAAATGCAATGGAGAGGCGGTTCACTCCGTTTATACTCTCTCTTAAAGGCCCCATGTACAACTACAAACAGAAGTTTGAGAAGATGGGATATAAGCTAAAGAGCTGCTGGTGTAATTTATAGGCTTTAGCTTTGCCATTAGCATTAGCTTAAATTAATCTTTGAGAGCCAATACCAACGCTAACGCCAAAGCTTTCTCTATAAACTATAAACTCTCAACTATAAACTTTTATTCAGTGCTTTGCCGGTTTTATTGTCGGGAACTTTCGCCAACTCTTCCGGAGTTCCGGTAAAGCAGATATTGCCACCCATGTCACCACCGTCAGGGCCAAGATCTATAACCCAGTCACATGCCTTTATTATATCTGTATTATGTTCAACAACCACAATAGTGTGGCCTCTGTCTACCAAAGCATTAAACGCCTTGAGCAACTTTTTTATATCGTGGAAATGCAATCCAGTCGTAGGCTCGTCAAAGATAAAGAGAGTGCTCCCCTTTCCTGTAACCTGCCGGCTGTCCATACTTAAGAACTGGGCAAGTTTTATCCTTTGGTTTTCGCCTCCCGACAAAGTACTGCTGCTCTGCCCCAATTGCACATAGCCTAACCCCACATCGCTAAGGATCTGCAACCGCTGAGCTACCCGTTTTGCAGTAGATTCCTTTTGCGAACCAAAGAATTCAATAGCCTCCTCAACGCTCATATTAAGCACATCATTGATATTCTTTCCCTGATACCTTACCTCCAAAATATCGGCTTTGAACCTTTTGCCTCCACACTCGTCACACACCATACGTACATCGGCCATAAACTGCATAGGCACAGTAATATATCCTTCTCCCAAACATTGAGGACAACGCCCTCCATCTATGTTGAACGAAAAAAACGAGTTGCCGTAACCGTTCATTTTTGCATAAGGCTGTTCTGAAAACAGTTTCCTTATATCATCGTAAATCTTAAGATATGTAACAGGATTGGATCTCGATGACTTTCCTATAGGGTTCTGGTCTACAAACTCAACACACCCAAGCATATTAAGATCCCCCTTTAGCTCCTTAAACGCTCCAGGTTTCTCGCCAAACTGTTGGAAATGACGCGCCAAAGCAGGATATAGAATATCACCCACCAACGAAGATTTTCCGCTTCCGCTCACCCCGGTTACAGCGGTTATCACCCCTATTGGGAACTTTACATCTATATTTTTAAGATTGTTCTCCATTGCGCCAACAATCTCTACATACCTGCTCCACCCCCTCTTCTTTTCCGGAATCTCTATTCTCTTTCTACCGCACAGATAATCCAATGTAAGTGACTTATATGGCGAACCTTCAACTACCTTGGCAAGCTGCTCTTTGCTGTATGTTCCCTCTTTGTTGTCGGGAAGCAGAACAGGACCTTGATACACAACCTCTCCCCCATGCACACCGGCATATGGGCCAATATCCACGAGCTGGTCTGCAGACTTTATAATCTCCGCGTCATGCTCAACTATCACAACGCTGTTTCCAAGATCTCTCAGGCCTTTGATTACCTTTATAAGTCTGTGAGTATCATAAGGATGTAACCCAATGCTCGGCTCATCCAATATATAAAGAGAGCCAACAAGACTGCTCCCCAACGAGCTTACAAGATTTATTCTCTGACTTTCGCCTCCCGACAATGTCTTGGCCTGCCTCGAAAGGGTGAGATAGCCAAGCCCAACATTCTCTATATAGCTGAGCCTCTGCACAATCTCCTTAATTGCCCTCTCCCCCACCTTTGCCTCATACGGCTCCAATTCAAGTTCCTTGAAGAAATTTAAAAGCGAGGTAACAGACATGGCAAGCATCTCTCCTATATTCTTTCCCCCAATCTTAACGTAGCGGGTCTCTTTACGGAGACGTGTACCTTCACATTCCGGGCAAAGGGTCTTTCCTGAATACCGGGCAAGCATATATTTGTACTGTATCTTATATTTGTTTGCTTCAACAAATTTAAAGAACTCGTTTATTCCGCAAACACCGGGAGCTCCATCCCACAGCAGCCGTTTCTGCTCCTTTGTAAGTTCAGCATACGGTCTATGTATTGGAAAGCCAAGTTTTGGAGCAGCCATAATAAAATCTTTCTTAAGCTGTTTCATAGTCTCTCCCCTCCAACAGGCTACCGCATCTTCGTAGAGTGAAAGAGACTGGTTAGGTATTACAAGGCTTTCATCTATTCCAACAATACTTCCATATCCGCCGCAGGCAGGACAAGCTCCAATTGGATTATTAAAACTGAACATCAGCTCGTTGAGCTTCTCAAACCGCATTCCATCCGCCTCAAAGACCTGCGAGAACTCTCTCTCTGTAAACTCCTCACCTCGCGATATTACAACCATCATCCGCTCCTTTCCAACATTAAATGCCGTTGCAACCGAATCCTCTATACGCGCCTCATCCTCCATATCCAAAAATCTGTCTATAAGTATCTGCAGATTATGGGATTTGTAATCCTGTAAAGCAGCAAGAACCACATCAACCTTAACCATCCTTTTAAGTGTAAGATCAAAAAGACGTGCAAAACCGGCCTCCTTTAACTCCAAAAGCTTCTCTGTATGTGTATCATTAAGCATCTCCCAACCAAATGGCGCGACAATATAGAATACGGCTTTCTGTTCACTTCCTGCTTTTGAAGCATCGGACGTTTCCAACATGTTTGACGCGTCTGAAGCATACATCTCGTTCATGTAACCAAGTACATCCTGAACATTCTCACACTTGACCTCACGGCCGCTTACAGGGGAGTATGTTTTGCCAATCTTAGCAAAAAGGAGCCTCAAATAGTCATATATCTCTGTATTGGTTCCTACCGTTGAACGCGGATTTCTGCTGTTGACCTTCTGTTCAATGGCTATTGCCGGAGGGATCCCATTTATCTTGTCCACCGCAGGCTTGCTCATTCTGCCAAGGAACTGACGTGCAAAGGCAGAGAGACTCTCTGCATATCTGCGCTGTCCCTCCGCAAAAAGTGTATCAAAGGCCAACGATGACTTGCCGCTACCGCTAAGCCCGGATATAACCACCAACTTTCCTCGAGGAATCTTTAATGATATGTTTTTTAAGTTATTAACCCTTGCCCCCTCTATGCTTATATATTTTTCAACAGTATTCTTTCTTGTCATGATTTTTACCACCCTTTACCTTATTTTTCCTTCTTGCCACCTCTAACCTCTCGTCCTAAGTACATTCTTAACCTCTCTCAGTCTCTTTATCGCCGAGATGACAGAATCCAAATGCGAATTATTCCCTACAGATATGCTCAATTCAATTATCAGCTCATATTTACCGCCGTTGTTTCTCTCATTAAGAGTGTAAGACCTTACAGATGCATTCTGTTTGGTACACAGATCCATAACAGCAGGGCCTATCGACGGGTCATTCTCTGCAATAACCTTAAGTCCGCATTGGAAACGTGCAGTTGTACCTGTCCTCTGCCATTTGACGGGCTGAACCCTGTATGGGTAGTTCTTGATAAGCCTTGCAGCATTAGGGCAGGATATTCTGTGGATCTTTGTTCCACCCGATGCGCTCACAAATGCAAAAGCATCATCTCCAAATATAGGATTACAGCATCTTGCCATCTGAACTGCCACCTTGTTGAGCTTGTCGCTTATGGTTATATAATCGCCATCCTGTTTTATACCACCGTTTTCCGGCTCCTTACTCTCTTTTGTCTTATTATCTCTATTATTACCTGCAACATCCTCTTTTTCTCCACTGTCTGCCGGTAGCAACAGATTCTTTATGGCAAGGAGATCTATCTTTTCGTCGCTTATAAGTTCACACAAATCCCCTACCGTCTTTAGCTTAAACTGATGCAGGATCTTTGTAAAGACATCGTCTGTAAGCTCTATCTTCCAGTTCTTCATCCTCCTCTCAAGGATCTCGCGCCCATCCTTTATCCTCTTTCCCTGCTCCTCCTTAAGTTTTGCTTTTATCCTGTTCTTTGCCTTTGATGATACAACTATGTTAAGCCAGTCTGCAGATGGTTTCTGGTTCTTTGAGCTTATTATCTCTACAACATCGCCCGTTTTAAGAGTATCCCTTATGGAATAGACCTTTCCGTTAACACGTGCACCGCTGCATTTTACCCCCAAATTTGTATGTATGCTGAATGCAAAATCCAATACAGTAGCACCTTGTGGCAACTGTTTTAAATCGCCGTCCGGAGTAAAGACAAACACATCTTTCAGTGCCGTATACTCGTCACTTGAATATGGCTGAAAGTCTGTGCTCTCCAACATTTTCTTTACATTGCTTAACCAATCATCCAACCCTGCAACCCTCTTTACCCCCTTATAGCTCCAGTGCGATGCCATTCCGTTTTCGGCCATATCATCCATCCGCTCTGTCCTTATCTGAACCTCCAACACTACTCCATCCCTGTTTTCAACTGTAATATGAAGGCTTTCATATCCGTTTGGCTTTGGTACGGAAAGCCAGTCTCTCAAACGCTCTACATGCGGCTTATACTCTTCTGTCACAAGCGAATATACCGCCCAACAGGCAGCATGCTCATGTTGTTTGTCGGGAAGAATATCTTTTAAAATAAATCTTATTGCAAAAACATCATACACCCCCTCAAAGGGAATATTCTGCTTCTGCATCTTCTTGAAGATTGAATATGCAGTCTTTGTACGTACTTTAAACTTGTATTTTATTCCGGTTGCGGCCAACTTCTCTTTTAGCGGGTTGACAAACTCCTCTACAAGCCTCTCCCTGTCTTTTTCGGTAGCCAACAGTTTGTTGGTAATAGCGCGGTAATTTTCCGGATCGCTGTATTTGAAGTATATATCCTCCAACTCACTCTTTATGTTATACAGCCCCAACTGGTGTGCCAATGGGATGTAGAGCAACATTGTCTCGGTATTTTTCCTCAGCACACTGCTCTTTGGAAAGATATCGAGGTTACGCATAATCTCCAATCTGTCGGCGAGCTTTATTAAGGCTACTCTTGGGTCCTTTGAGTATGAGATTATAAGCTTTCTGTATACCTCGGCCTGAAGACCGGTATCTTTTGGGCGGATAGTGGATATGTTGTTAAGCCCCTCTACCATTACTATAATCTCCTTTGGATATTTTTTTGTAACCTCCTGCAAAAGCAGTGCGTTGGCTCTTGTTGCCTCATGCAGAAAGACTGCCGTCACCGCTGCCGGCATAAGTCCAAGCTCATTGGCTACGATTGTAGCAACTCCAACCGGGTGCTCTATAAAAGGGCGCCCGTTTCCTCTGCTATAATCTTTTAGCGCCACCACTGCCACACTATATGCGCTTTCTACCATTTCTTTATCTGCAGAATCGTATCTGTCTGTGATACTCTTGATTGGGGTAAAATCTACTAATGTGTCGCTCATATCTCTCTCTTATCTTTAGTTAACTACAAGGACTTCTTCAAATGAATAGCCTTCATTTGATTCTTAAAGAAGTTACATATAAATATGAATTTAAAGGCTTTATCTTTACAGGTAGCTTCTCTCTGCAAATTTAGCCATTATTATGTCCAACCTGCATTTTTTTTGATAAGATAATGATAAGAAACGCCTGCATCATTTAATAAAGGAGACTAATCAAAGAAGTTGTTCATCGTTTAAGTGGCGTTAAATAGCGAGGTTAGCACAAAGTGCATATGACCTTGTGATTTTCTTATAATCGTTTGCAAATAAATAAAAATCATTATCTTTGCATTGTTGTCTTTGAGCAACATACATACAGAAAGCGTTTAGCTTGTCCCAATTTGATGAATCTGGACAATTCATAGTGGATTTGGGAAGGGTGACAACGGTTGCACTGGCTATATTTTGGGATCTGCCCACATTATATCAGAAAGTGTGAGCAGTTTCCATTCTTATTCAATCCACGGCAGTCCAGAGCCAAATCAAATGGATAAGTTTAAAGGAGGCCCACGCTTTCTTTTTATTTAATAATAGTTTCATATGGGTCGTGGAACATGGAGGATCTATATAAATGCAGGACTTACTGAAACGCTTCTATGACACTTACCCTATGTGTCAAGTAATACAGACGTCAGATAAAGAATATATAATCTACGACGCAAAATCCAACTTTGCTTTTGCAACAAAGGAGGATGAAACTAAAAACATTCTTACTTCTTTAATAAACAAAGATTTACATAATCTTAACAAAAATACTTCTGACACCCATGCCATGCAATTGAAAAAGCTATTGGATGCCGGAGTATTCATTCCAGGTCCGGCAGAATCCGTTTCTTATGAAGATAGGGACACAATTCGCAAACAGATTAAATATTGGGATGAAAACGTATTGCCACGAAAATTCGTTTTGGAAGCAACAGAGGAATGTAACTATAGATGTAAATACTGTCCAAATACAATTCACGAAGGTTCAACGCTTCGTGGACATACCCATTCAAAAATGAGTTTTGAGACGGCAAAAAGAGCTATAGATTATTATTTTACAAAATATACTTCTTTTTTTAGTCGGCTCAATGACGAGAAGAAAGCATTGCTTTTAGATACTATTCCACCAACTCTAGCATGGTATGGAGGAGAGCCATTGATGAATTTTGATCTACAGAAGGAGGCTATGGAGTATTTTAAAAGTAAACCTTGGAATGATTATGGAATAGATAAGAAAGTACTCTCTTTCTCAACAAACAGCAATATGTCAGCGATGACAGATGACATGTTACATTATTTGGTAGATAACAATGTACAATTGTTCGCCAGTTTAGACGGTCCTGCATCCGAAAATGACAAATGTAGAGTATTCGTTAATGGAAAAGGAACTTTTGAAACGATTGTCAAAAATCTAAAAAAGATTAAAGAATTCGCTCCGGAGTATTTTAAAGAGAAAGTTGTCATCTACGCGGTTGAAGCGACATGTTACAATCATCAGAAAGTAATTGAATACTTCAACAACGGGGAATTTGCAGGGGATAATGTTCTGTATCAGGCTCAGGAACCAATTGGATGCATTATTGAAAATCCCCAACAAGCATACGCAGATATTTGCAAAAACTTCAATGAGCGTCTCAATGATTTAAAGGAATTAATCGATGAGGCTGACACAGAGCATTTTCCGGAAAAACTAGAAGAATTCATTAGTTTCGTCCGTATTCGCAATGACTACCCGAAAGGAAGTAACAATTTAGGGCTCACTTTGTCATGTCCGATGGGCATAGACAACAATATCGTTGGGGTTGACGGAAATATTCACATTTGTCACAAGACTGACGGGTCTGCTCCTTTTGGGAACATTTACTCTCTTCCTATTGATTATGAAAAACTTGTTGATATATACATTGATCACAATCACAGCGTGAATGAGGGTGGTTGCAGATCTTGTTGGATAGTTAACTTCTGTCCCATTTGCGGTGCAAGAAGATTAAATAATGGCAAGATGCAAAATCCTACACATGATGAATGTAAAGTTATACGTGAAGAGGAAAGGCTAATGCTTATGGCATATTTCTATGCTGCACAGTATAGACCAGATCTGATTGAATATATTGCAAAGAAAAGAATGAACAGAAGAGAATATGTAAGTGTAACAGATGTCAATTTTTTTTAACCCTTAATTATATTTATTATGAGCATTTTCAAACAAATTTCTGATTTGAGCGTTGACGAACAACGTCAAATTGTCGGTGGTGAAGGACTAACCGGCTCGTGCTATTGCAGCTGCAATTGTAACTGTAGTTGTTCAGGTTGTTCTTGTGAATGTGATTGTCAATTAGGTACAGCTAAGACGAACACTTCAAGATCAAGAACTGGTTCGAATACTTCTACTTACACAAGTAGTTACAAGAGGTCTACCACGGGTAGCATGACGAACGGAAGAAAAAAAGAGTTGTACTATTCTAATCGTTAATGAGCCTTTTTCACAAAGAAAGAATTCAACAAGACAGAATGGACTGTGGTTCGTTTTGTCTTGTATTCTTAGTAGAATATTATGGAAGAACCATTAACATTGATTATGTTAGAGAAATAAGTGGTGCTTCTCGGAATGGAGTTTCCTTATACACGCTAAATAAAGCCTCAATGATGCTCGGATTTTCTACGAGAGCGATACGAGTCAAATCTATTGAGACTTACAACTATTCGAATTCTCCTTTCATTGCCTATGTGGATGGTAATCATTTTGTCATAGTAAAAAAGATTAGAAACAATAGAGTGTTTTTGTATGATCCAGCTATTGGTAACACCAAACAGGAACTGTCTCTATTCATCAAGCGTTGGAAATGTGCAGACGAATCATACATCTTATTAGAATGTACGCCAGAAAAATCATTTTACAAAAAAGACTTTCCAAAAGAAAAAGAAACAAAACTGTTCCCAACTATATTTGTTTATCTAACGCACTATCGGGGCATGCTTTTAAAAATAGTAGCAAGTTTACTGTTGGGAAGTTTTATTCAATTCTTATTGCCTGTTCTAACGAAGAATGTTGTAGATATCGGTATTGAGGGTAAGAACATTCATGCTCTTATTATTATTCTTACTGGTCAAATAATGCTTGTTATAAGTTCTGTATTGGCAGGTTTTATAGAATCAAGAATAATTCTCTATATTGGTTCTCGTATTAACGCCCATCTCGTCTATGATTTATTCAATAAACTTGTTCGTTTACCAATATCTTTTTTTGGAACACGACAATCTGGTGATATACTCCAAAGGATCGCTGACCAAGGAAGGATTGAAAATTTTATTACAAATTCATTACTTGCTATTATTTCTGTCGTTTTCAATCTTTTAATATTCGGTTTTCTGCTCATAAAATACAGTTTTTCCATTTTCCTCATAGTCATTACAGGTCAAATAATTTATATTATTTGGGCAATCTCTTTTTGGGGACAACGGAGAAGGTTAGATTACGAATTGTTTTCAAGAGTATCATCTTCTCAAGATTGTGTGATAGAAATAGTTCGCGGAATGCAGGAGATTAAGTTAAACAATTGTTATCAAAATAAAATAGCCAAATGGCTACATACAAAAAAAAATCTTTATGAGACTCAAATCAAGAATATAAAAATGATTCAAGTTCAGCAAACAGGTATAACGTTAATTGGAGAATTATTGAATGTATCGGTTCTTTTCATTTCTGCAATTTCTGTTATTTCCGGGAATCTTACTTATGGGACCATGCTCGCAATTCAGGCAATTTCCGGTCAGTTGACTGGATCTATTAATGAGGCTCTTTCATTGGTTAACGATGTACAAGATACAACAATAGCAACAGAGCGTTTAGCTCATATTTCCAATCACAAACAGGAAAATTTAGAGTCTACCAAATCTGTTAACATTGAAGCTGATGGCTGTGATATTCAACTAAACAATCTTACGTTCACTTATTCCGGTGCAGAAAAACCAGTGTTAAAAAACATAAGCTTAAAACTACCAAAACAGGGAGTTACAGCTGTGGTTGGTATGAGCGGAAGCGGGAAAACCACTTTATTGAAGTTGCTTCTAGGCTTCTACCAGCCAGATTCAGGGGAGATCACCATCCAAAGAGAACTGTTATCCAACATGAATCTAGATTCTTGGAGGAATAAATGTGGAATTGTTATGCAAGACGGTTATATTTTCGCTGGTACTATAGCAGAAAACATATGCCCTTCATCTCAAATTATAGATAATGATCGTTTGTGGGAAGCCGCAAAAATAGCAAGAATCGATAGTTATATAAAAAGTCTCCCCCTTGCCATGAATACATTGATAGGAATGAACGGGAAAGATTTGAGTGGAGGGCAAAAACAAAGGATATTAATAGCTCGTGCAATATACAAGAATCCCAAAGTACTCATGTTTGATGAAGCAACAAATTCACTGGACGCAGAGAATGAACGTGAGATATGGACGAGTATGCAACAATTGTTTAGAAACAAGACATGCATCATTATTGCTCATCGTTTAAGTACCATTAAATTCGCAAATTGTATAGCCGTCTTGGATAAGGGAGAATTGGTTGAGGTTGGCACACATCAAGAACTGATGGAGCGAAAAGGGAAGTATTATACAATGATTAATTCACAATTGCAAGCATAGGAGGTTAGTATGCCTAACGAGATTGAGAAAGTATTTAACGAAGCACCATCTTTTTTGGTAAAATATGGTCTTTTTGTAGTAGTTGGAATTATCATATTTACAATTATTCTATTAACAATCAATGGAATAGATATATTTAAATAATTTTAATCAACAGTTAAAAATTAAAAAATAAAAGCGATTACGAATTTGCCAAGCTTGTGTATAAGCAGTCCGGGCGATGAACATCTGCGTATCACTTGCAAACTCAATGGCAAAAGCATCAATTCCATGTTCCTGTTAGACCTTATCAAGGCAACACAACAGAAGTGCGTGGCAGCATTACTGCAAACCTAAAAATCAAATTGAGCGGAATCTGGCCTGCAACTGTTATTGAGATTAATTGCTCAAAGGTAGAATGCTAACCGTATATCATAGGCTCCTGCATGGTCTTATAGTCATCGTGCCATAAATGTGAATTTTTACACATTTATGATACCAGTTTTGTGTAAATTTACACATTTTCCACACAGTCATACTATAATCGTAATGACAATGAGGATTTTGCAGAAAATGCAATTGAGCCTCTTATTATTGAAAAGGCACAAGATTACAGAAAAGACAATCCTGGTCTTGGATGCGCCAAACTGTACCTTATTATCAAAAAATCCTTCGAGTCTACAGGATGTATGCCCGGTCGTGATGCTTTTATAGAGTTGTTACGAAGTAACGGACTGATGGTTCAAATCAAGCGCAGAAGGCACTATAAGACAACGGATTCCAGCCACCATTATCATAAGTATGATAATCTAATAAAGAAGATTGTACCTTCCCGACCTAATGAAATATGGGTTAGTGACATAACATATGTAGAGACAGAAGAAGGCGTGTGTTATTTGTCATTAATCACAGATGCTTATTCAAGAAAAATTGTTGGTTGGACTGTAGGTCCTACACTTGAAACAATCTATCCGCTACAAGCCCTGAGAATGGCTTTGGATGGTATAGATGAAGAGACTGCCTCTAAACTTATTCACCACTCAGACAGAGGTTGTCAGTATTGTAGCTCAGCATATGTCCATGAACTTAAGAGACGTAGAATCTCCATTAGTATGACTCAGAGTGGCGATCCACTAGAAAATCCTATTGCAGAACGTGCTAATGGTATCATTAAAACAGAATGGTTGTATAAAATGAAAATAACGACAAGAGA
>UQWT01000058.1 GCA_900544815.1 uncultured Bacteroidales bacterium
GCTATCTGTAACGGGTGCAGGAAATTGTGGTATTGTAATGTTTTGGGCTACAATCTCCGTAAAGTAGCGGTCTGTTCCGTCCTGACCTCTGAACTTGCTGTACCGCAGCTTGCCTGTAACCTCTATGTAGGCTCCCTTTTTTATTCTGTCGGGAAACAGAATCTTTGAATTCCAAGCAACTATATTGTGCCATGTAACCTCCTCTTTTATCTCGGAGTCTCTTTTCCTTATAAGTTCTGTTGTTGCCATGGTAAATCTTACCCCTTTTGTGCCTGCTTCTGTTAATATGGGCTTTGGATCAATTCCAACATTCCCCTTCAAAACCACTTTGTTCATCTTACCCTCCTTTATGTTTGATTTTTTTGCTGCAAATATCCGCTTTATGGTAACGTAAAATGTAAAGTAAATTTGTGATTCGGATATTTTACGGTTGTGTACGTATAAAACATGGTCTGCTGCGGGATGTTTGCTATTTATGATAAAATTATGTTAAGAATTGTAAATATATATACCTTATAATTGAAAAAATTCTATATTTGAAGGTTATTCACATTGATAAATGTTATATTGATATTTATATATAAAGCGTTTATACTATGTTTTGTACAATTGGCAAATCTGTTAGAACAGTTTTTTTATCCGTAGTTGCCGCTGTTGTATGCAGTTGCGGTTCTTTTGTTGAAAATTCTCAAAAATATAGATCCTTACAGGCTAAATGCGATTCGCTCCAACATATTTCCGGCATTCAGACTCAAGATTTAGATGAGGCCTTTGCGGCTCTTAATGAGATAGAAAACGGATTGAAGAATATTAGAGAGAGTGAGAATATTCTTGCAATAAAATCGCAGCAGGGTTTGGAAGTCCCGGAGGATAGTAGAAGAAAGATTCAGGATGATATTTCTGCCATAGGCGGAGCTATAAGACAGTATCAAGATGAGATACAGAGGCTTAAAGAGAATAGCAAGATTAAATCCGCAGAGTTTAAAAAGCGCCTGTCTGCAATGCAGAGAGAACTTAATGAAAAGATGTCTTTGATTACGGATTTGCAGAGGCAATTGGAGGAGAAGGAGAAGATTATTATGGTGAAATCCGAACAGATTAACGATTTGGATAAGATTGTGAGTGACCTTAAATCCAATGTCGCAGATCTGAATGTAGAGAGCAGCGCCCTCAAAGAGAAGGTAAAGAGCCAGGAGAGGGAGCTTTACAGCGTCTTCTATATTGTGGGTTCAAAACAGGAACTTATTACTGCCGGAGTTCTAACCAAAGGGGGGTTGTTCAAATCTTCCAAAGTCTCCTATCAAGCGGAAAAAGACGCTTTTGTGAAGATAGATTACAGAGAGATAAATACAATAAACACCAATGCGCCTAAAGCAAAGGTATTGTCTGTTCATCCAAAAGGGACATACTCTATGGAGAAGGTTGGAGATGAGGTGCTGCTTACAATCTCAGATCCCGATGAATTTTGGGAACAGACGAAATATCTTGTAATTCAGATTAATTAACCATAAAAACTTATGAACAAAAAGTTACTTCTAATTGCAGTCATAGTTGCTGCATTATTTAATTCATGTAAAGACAAAGAGATGAGCAATCCAATTCTTGCGGAGTCCGGAAATCCTTACGGAGCTCCTGCTTTTGACAAAATTACGGAGGATGACTATCTTCCGGCTTTTAAAATAGCGTTGGAGGAGGCAAAGGCAGATATCAATGCTATTGTAAGAAATACAGATGCCCCTAATTTTAATAACACTATCAAGGAGCTGGCATACGCAGGAGAGAATCTTGGTAAGGTACAGGGTCTCTTCTTTAATATCAATGAGGCAAATACCTCAGATAAGATGCAACAGATCGCAAAGGAGGTCTCCCCTTTGCTTACAGAGTTCTCAACATCAATTGTCATGAACGATTCATTGTTCATGCGTGTGAAAACTGTCTACGATATGAGAGACTCCTTAAACTTGGACAAAGAGGATGCGAGATTGTTGGAGAAGATCTATAAATCATTTGCAGAGAATGGTGCAAATCTTCCTGCAGACAAAAAGGAGGAGTACAAGCAGGTACTTCAGAAACTTTCGCTTGCAAGCCTTAAATTCAGTGAAAATGTGCTTGCTGCAACAAATGCCTTTATATTGAACATCACAGATTCAACAGATCTTGCAGGTCTCCCCCAATTTGTTATAGACGGAGCTGCACTCGAGGCAAAAAACAGAGGTCTTGAGGGGTGGGCCATTACCCTGCAATACCCAAGCATGGGCCCATTCATGCAGTACTCAGAAAACAGAACTTTAAAGGAGAAGGTATGGAGAGCATACAATACAAGAGCAATTGGCGGCGAATTTGACAATCAGTCTGTAGTAAAGGAGATAATAGGGCTTAGAATAAAGGCTGCAAATATTATGGGATTCCCAACATACGCAGATATGGCCCTTAGAGACAGAATGGCGAAGAATGCAGAGACTGTAAACTCATTCCTTGCAGATCTTTTGGATAAATCTCTTCCATACGCAAAGAGGGATGTTGAGGCGATTCAGAAATATGCAAACGAGAACGGTTTTGAGGGCAAACTGATGCCTTGGGATTTCAGCTATTATTCAGAAAAGTTGAAGCATGAGAAGTACTCCATCAATGATGAACTTCTCAAACCATACTTCAAATTGGAGAATGTAATAGATGCTGTTTTCCATTTGGCAGATACACTTTACGGACTTAAGTTCCAACCAATAGAGGGTGTTCCTGTATATCACAAAGATGTTAAAGTATACGATGTTAAGGATGCAAACGGACGCCACATGGCACTTTTCTATGCAGATTTCTTCCCACGCGAGAGCAAAAGAGGTGGTGCATGGATGACATCTTTCCGCGAGCAGGGATTTACAAAAGATGGCAAGACAGAGGAGAGACCGTTTATCTCCATTGTGACAAACTTTACAAAGCCAACCGAAACAGAACCATCTTTGCTAACATTTGATGAGGTGACAACATTCCTTCATGAGTTTGGTCATGCTCTTCACGGTATTTTGGCCGAGGGAAAATACTCCACAATAACAGGAACCAATGTGGCAAGAGATTTTGTTGAGCTTCCATCTCAGATTATGGAGAACTGGGCAACAGAGAAAGAGTATCTTGCCTCATTCGCTAAGAATTATAAGACAGGTGAGGTTATTCCCGACGAATTGGTAGATAAGATTGTTGCTGCCAAGAACTATAATAACGGCTATGCGAGCGTGCGCCAGCTTTCATTTGGTATTGGCGATATGGCATGGCATTCATTAACAGAGGTCCCTTCTGAGTCTGTAATAGATTTTGAGAAGAAAGCCACTGCTAAAACTCAGATAATGCCGTATATAGAGGGTACTGCAATAGCCCCTTCATTCAGCCATATCTTTGCCGGCGGTTATTCGGCAGGATATTACTCGTACAAATGGGCAGAGGTTCTCGAAGCAGATGCTTTTGAACTGTTTAAAGAGAAGGGCGTCTTTAATAAGGAGGTAGCAGACAGTTTTCGCGAAAATATATTATCTAAAGGTGATCTTGAGGATGCCGATGTGCTATACAGGAACTTCCGCGGAAGGGATCCGGAGCCTGAGGCTTTATTAAAACGTCTCCAGTAAAATTTACATAGATATCAAAAAAATGGATGGTTCTCAACGAGCCATCCATTTTTTATTTAACTATAAGTGCAGACTATTTTGCAAGTCTCTTGTATGAGTCTAAACGAAGTTTTGCAAACTCCTCTGTGAGCTTGAATAACTCTGCAGCCTCATTAGGGAAAGTCTTGCTCAAAGAAGCAAATCTTACCTCACCTTTTAGGTAATCCTGGAATTTACTCCAATCAGGCTCTTTGCTATCCAATGTGAATGGGTTCTTGCCCTCAGCTTCAAGATCCGGATTGAATCTGTAAAGATGCCAGTAACCGCATTCAACAGCATTCTTCTCCTCTTTCTGGC
Source organism: uncultured Bacteroidales bacterium (assembly GCA_900544815.1). GTDB lineage: Bacteria > Bacteroidota > Bacteroidia > Bacteroidales > UBA932 > Egerieousia. The sequence continues at coordinate 3,951 of UQWT01000058.1, forward strand.
TGTGTCCCATTCCTGCTTTAAGACCATGGTTGATACATGGAGCGTATGCAATGATCAAAGATGGGCCGTTGTGAGCCTCTGCCTCTTTGATTGCGTTAAGGAACTGTGCCTGGCTTGCGCCCATTGCAACCTGTGCTACATATACATAACCGTAGCTCATTGCCATCATTCCAAGATCTTTCTTACGTATCTTCTTACCTGATGTCGCAAATTTGGCTACTGCACCGGCAGGGGTAGATTTAGATGACTGTCCACCGGTATTTGAGTAAACCTCGGTATCAAGAACAAGTACATTTACATTCTCTCCTGAAGCAAGCACATGATCCAATCCGCCGTATCCAATATCGTAAGCCCAACCGTCACCACCAATTATCCACTGACTGCGTGGTACAAGAAGATCCTTGTACTCAAGAAGCTGCTGGCATATATCGCAGTTGCACTCCTTCATCATAGGGATAATCTTCTCTGCAATCTCTTTGGTCTTCTCTACATTCTCTTTGTTGCTCAACCACTCTGCAAACAGTGCCTTAAGCTCTGCAGAGCAGCAGTTGCACTCAAGACCATCTGCCATTAGTTTTGCAACAGTCTCTCTTAGTCTCTGTGAACCTAATCTTAGACCAAGTCCAAACTCGGCGTTGTCCTCAAACAGTGAGTTTGCCCATGCCGGACCTCTGCCGTTCTTGTCCTTGCAGTATGGAGATGCAGGGAATGAGCCACTGTAGATTGAACTACATCCTGTAGCGTTGGCAACTATCATTCTGTCTCCGAATAGCTGGGTAATTGCTTTAATATATGGTGTTTCGCCGCAACCTGCGCAAGCGCCGGAGAACTCGAACAATGGCTGAGAGAACTGGGAGTTCTTAACATTCTGAGCCTTAGGGGCTATATCATCTTTATAACCTACATGTGTATTCAGATAATCAAAGTTAGCCTGTTCTGCAAGCTGTGTATCTGCAGGCTCCATAACCAAAGCCTTGTTCTTTGCAGGACAAACATCTGCGCAGTTGCCGCAACCTGTACAGTCAAGCGGATCTACCTGCATTGTAAATGACAACCCCTTGAATGCCGGGCCGTTTGCAGCAGCCTTCTTAAGTGCTGCAGGTGCTTTGGCAGCCTCCTCTTCTGTAGTAAGGAAAGGACGGATTGCTGCGTGAGGGCATACAAACGAACACTGGTTACACTGAATACAGTTTTCAGGAATCCATGCAGGAATATGTGTTGCAATGCCACGTTTTTCAAATGCCGCTGTTCCGGCAGGAATTGTTCCATCTGCATGGTCTTTAAAGGCACTTACAGGAAGGTCTATTCCGCATTGTGCGTTAACTACATCTGCAACATTCTTAACCCACTCCGGAGCAAGACGCTTAACTGTCTCTGGTTCAAATTTAGAGATGTTTATGTTCTTCCACTCTGTAGGGATCTCTACTTTAACATACTCGCCGCCCCTGTCTACAGCTGCGTAGTTCATATTGACAATATTCTCACCCTTCTTGCCGTAGCTCTTGTCTATGGCTTTCTTCATCTGTGCAACTGCAAGGTCGTAAGGGATGATATTGGTGATTTTAAAGAATGCAGACTGAAGTATTGTGTTGGTTCTGTTTCCAAGTCCAATCTCCTCTGCGATCTTTGTTGCGTTTATAATGTAAAGAGTAACATTCTTTTTAGCTATGATGGCCTTAACATGATCCGGTATTCTTTCAAGTGTCTCCTCAACGCTCCACAAACTGTTCAGCAACATGGTGCCGTTCTTCTTTATGCCTCTGAGAACATCGTATTTGCTTAGGTAAGATGTAACATGGCATGCGACAAAGTCCGGTGTAGATACCAAATATGGAGAGGTGATAGGAAGGTCTCCAAATCTAAGATGAGAGCAGGTAAATCCGCCAGATTTCTTTGAATCGTAGTCGAAGTATGCCTGACAATACTTAGGGGTGTTGTTACCTATGATCTTAATGGTGTTCTTGTTAGCACCAACAGTACCGTCTGAACCAAGTCCAAAGAACTTACACTCATATGTACCCGGTTTGGCAAGAGAGATCTCCTCCTCTACGTTGAGAGACTTGAATGTAACATCGTCAACAATACCAATTGTAAAGTCGTTCTTAGGCTCTTTTGCCTTAAGGTTCTCGTATACAGCAAGTACTTGTGCAGGAGAGGTATCTTTAGAAGACAGACCGTAACGGCCTCCAACAACCTTTATCTTTGAACCTGCCTCTGCAAGGACACTTTTTACATCCAAATATAGAGGTTCTCCAACTGCACCAGGCTCTTTTGTCCTATCTAAGACAGCAATTCTTTTAACGCTCTCAGGCAATACTCTCATGAAATATTTAGATGAGAAAGGTCTGTAAAGTCTTACTGTAAGAACTCCAACTTTCTCCCCTTTAGCCATAAGGTAATCAACAGCCTCTTTTGCAGTCTCTGTAACAGAACCCATGGCTACAATTACATTCTCGGCATCTGCTGCTCCGTAGTAATCGAAAGGAAGATATTTACGTCCTGTAATCTCTCCAACTTCACCCATATATCTTGCAACAATATCCGGAACGGCCTCGTAGTAGGTATTGCAAGCCTCTCTGTTCTGGAAATAGACATCTGCATTCTGTGCAGTACCCTTTGTAACAGGGTCGTTAGGATTCAATCCTCTTGCACGGAATTTGGCAAGTGATTTGGTGCTTATAAGTTTCTTGAGTTCGTCCTGATCTATATCCTCTATTTTCTGAATTTCGTGCGAAGTTCTAAATCCGTCAAAGAAGTGAACAAAAGGAACAGATGATTTTAATGTAGCAAGGTGTGCGACAGCTGCAAGATCCAAAGCCTCCTGTACGCTGGCAGATGCAAGCATTGCAAAACCTGTCTGACGGGTTGCCATAACATCCTGATGGTCTCCGAAAATGGAGAGTGCATGAGATGCAAGTGCTCTTGCAGAAACATGGAACACTGCAGGAAGAAGCTCACCTGCAATCTTGTACATATTAGGAATCATCAATAGCAATCCCTGAGATGCGGTAAATGTGGTTGTAAGCACACCGGCCTGCAAAGATCCATGAACAGCACCTGCGGCGCCACCTTCACTCTGCATCTCTACAACTTTTACCTTTTCTCCAAAAATGTTAGTTTTGCCGTAGGCTGCCCACTCATCAACAAGTTCGGCCATGGTTGATGATGGTGTGATAGGATAAATAGCTGCAAGTTCCGAGAACATATAAGCAACATGTGCTGCAGCATAGTTACCATCACAGGTAATAAATGTTTTCTCTTTAGCCATATCTTATTGTTAAAAATATTTTTGTTGTTTTAGTATTTATAAAAACATAGCGACTATTTAGGTGTAATTAGTCTAAATAACCGTTATTTGATATTAAATTCATATAAAAATGGGTACTGCGCTTAATAATTGTAAGTTACTCAACGCAATACAAGCCCTATTATCCACCCAAAATTAAATAAAAACCGCCATATTCCAATAATTTTGTCTTATAATATAACAAACCTCCCGACAAAAACCATAATTTGTCGGGAAGCTAAAACTTCTTAAAAGCGCTATTGTCTGCCGCTTACTGCTGCTGCAGGTGAGATTTTGCCAATGAGTCCTTGAAGCACCTTGCCCGGACCTAATTCAACAAACTCCGTTGCACCGTCTTCTGTCATCTTCTCAACTATCTGTGTCCATTTGACGGGGGCGGTGAGTTGGATTAGAAGGTTTTTCTTTATCTCTGCAGGATCTGTGTGTGGAAGTGCGTCTACATTCTGATACACAGGGCATACAGGTTTATTTATAACAGTAGATTCTATTGCCTCTGCAAGCTCTGCGCGAGCGGGTTCCATGAGTGGTGAGTGGAACGCCCCTCCAACCGGCAGTACAAGAGCCCTTTTTGCTTTTGCCTCTTTCAGTTTGGCGCAGGCTGTCTCCACAGCTGCTGTTTCTCCGGATATTACAACCTGTCCGTTGCAGTTATAATTTGCAGCAACAACAACACCTGCTCCGCTGTTTCTAACCTCCTCGCAAACATCCTCTATGGTTTTGTTGTCGAGACCCAAAATGGCTGCCATGGATGATGGTTTTGCCTCACATGCCTTCTGCATTGCCATAGCCCTTTTTGATACAAGAACAAGCCCGTCTTTAAAGCTCATTGCTCCGGCGGCTACCAACGCACTGAACTCTCCAAGAGAGTGTCCTGCAACCATATCCGGCTTAAAATCCTCTATGCATTTAGACAGAATTACAGAGTGGATGAATATTGCCGGTTGCGTTACCTTTGTCTGTTTAAGATCGTCTGCAGAACCTGTAAACATTATGTCTGTAATGCGGAATCCTAAAATCTCATTTGCCTCTTCAAACATCTGCTTAGCCAATGGGTTATTATCGTAAAGATCTCTTCCCATACCGGTGAATTGTGCACCTTGGCCCGGAAATACATAAGCTTTCATATCAAAAAAAGTATTAAATTTGGTGCAAAGATAAGAAGCTGTTTAAATTTTTCTCACAAAATTTTTAAATTTGCGCCATCATAGAAGATAGTTGCTCCCGTAGTTTAAAGGATAGAATATGAGATTCCGGTTCTCAGGGTAACGGTTCGATTCCGTTCGGGAGTACAAAAAGAGGGTGTATCTGTTTTTTGACACACCCTCCTCTTTTTTATTTGATTCTTTAAAGATTGATTATTCAATAAAGGCAAGGATTTCACCTTTGGCAACTTTGTCACCCTGTTTTGCGCAAACGGCAACAACTTTACCTGTCTTAGGAGCCTTAACCTCCTCAGGACCGTAGAATGCCTCAACAAAGCAGAATGGTTTGCCCTCCTCGAATGCTGTTCCAATATTAGGAGCAGTAGAGTTGTCGGCAACGTCATACTGCCAGATAACCTGGCCTTTAACTGGTGCCTGAACAGGAGTTGCGTTAGGGAATTTTGCAACAAGTGCATCGATGTCGAACTTAGGCATCTCAACAACAGGGCGGGTGATGATGATAGGTGCGTGAGCTTTCTCCTTAGCCTGCTCGAGTTCTGCCTCAAAACGTTTCTTGGCAGCACCGCTCTTGTAGTCTCTGTACTGTCTCTCGTGCATTGCAAACTCAAACAACTCTTCGTCATCCTGACCTCTGTCCCAACCCTCGTCTTTCATCATCTGGATGAACTTAGGAAGTTCGTTAGGGAATGCATCCTGTGGATTGCCTGTGTAGAACTCAAGACCTTTATCCTTAACTATCTGAACAATCTCAGGAGCAAGTTTTCCCGGAAGAGTACCTGTCTTGCCCAAAATCATGTTCATTGTATCTTTGTCTATGTTCTTCCATCTTGGCTCTCCCTTTAGAGTGCTCATCAAGTTCATAAGAGCGGTATTCTTTACATATTGGCTGAATGGTGTTACCAATGGTGGATAACCCAAACGAGGCCATACGTACTCTACCTCCTGGAACAACATTACAACAAGGTCGTTTATTGAAAGCTCCTTCTTGCCTTGGTTACGCAACGAAAGATTAATTGCGTTATGGAAACCTTTAAGGTCTGCCATCATAGATCCCATCATACCACCTGGAAGACCGCAACCTACAAGTAGAGATGAAGATACGTAGTTGGTTGGCTCAATGAAGTATCCAAGATAATCATCTATAAAGCTCTGAGTAAGGGTACGTGCCTCCATATAGGCATCCATGTTAATGTCTTTAACAAGGAAACCGGCATCCTTCAACATAGCCTGAATGGTGATAACATCCGGATGTATCTTGCCCCATGAAAGCGGCTCCATTGCAACGTCAATGTAGTCTGCACCTGCACGCGCAACCTCAAGCATAGATGCTACAGAGAAACCGGGACCTGAGTGTCCGTGGTACTGAACCTTTATATGAGGGAATTTTGTCTTGATCGCCTTTGTTAATTCGCCCAAAAATGCGGGACGTCCGATACCTGCCATATCCTTAAGACAGATCTCATCAGCTCCATACTCAACAACTTTCTCAACAACGCCCATGTAGTACTCTACAGTGTGAACAGGCGAGTAGGTGATACTCAAAGCAACCTGAGAGATCATGCCACCCTCTTTGGCTCCGATGACAGAACCTTTGAGGTTTCTGTGATCGTTAAGGCCGCAGAATGAACGTGATATGTTAGTTCCCTGTTTGGCCTTTACCTTATACATTAGTTTACGTACATCCTCCGGAACAGGGTTCATCCTAAGGGCGTTAAGTCCACGCTCAAGCATGTGAGTCTGTATACCTACTTTGTTAAAAGGAGCTGTCCACTCTCTTACAGCTTTGTTAGGATTCTCTCCAAATAGGAGGTTTACCTGTTCGAATGCTCCACCGTTGGTCTCAACACGGTCGAAGCAACCCATATCTATGATAACAGGGGCAATTTTCTTTAGCATGTCAACTTTTGGTACATATTTGCCGGAAGATTGCCACATGTCTCTGTAAACAAGGGAGAATTTTATTTCACGTGCCATTTTGTTAATTTATTAAAGGTTATTTTAAAAATTTGTCTAATTCTGTCTAAGGACTACAAAACTAAGAAAAAAAATCCATCCTAAAATGTTAATTGTAAGAAAAATTTGCATATATTTACAGTCTGAAAATTTTACTTAACATGCCGTAGAAGTTGAGCTTTTTTAATGGGAGCCATTTAACGGGATGTTAATCAATTTTTTTTGGGCCAAAGATTTGGATTATAAAACTGAACAAGAAGGTCTTTAAAATTAATTTATCCAAGGTAAGATATCAAAGATTTTCATTGTGAGAGAGAACGGCTATAAGACTTTCTCAAATTTTTAATTATCATTTTGAAATTAAAAATTTTGATAGTCTGAAATTATTTGTATCTTTGCAGTCCTAAAGAACAAATGGTGAATGTAGCTCAGTTGGTTAGAGCGCTGGTTTGTGGCACCAGAGGTCGTGGGTTCGAGCCCCATCTTTCACCCTTTAGAGAGGATGACCAATATTTTAGGTTGTCCTCTTTTCTTTTATCTGTCTTATTTTTATTTTTGTCCCGACAAAACTTTTATCCGCATGGAATGTTTATGACTGTGGGAAATTAAATAGTAACATGAAAAAAATAAGTTGCCCCGGATTAAGAGAATATTTTAGGGGATAGATCTATTTTCGAAGAAGGATTGTGCCGGTGGCACATGACTGATGAGAAAAGAGATATAGACCGAAAAGATTCCTTAAGATGATGCAGGTTATTTTTTGAGGGTTACATAATCAAAAGTAACTATGTTTAATAATTCTTCTGTATTCAAGGGCGCTGTCTCATTGGTTTTGGGATTGTGTCTGGCGTTTTGGCCTGTGTATACGTCGGCTCTTATTGTAAAGATAATTGCAGGTTTTCTGCTGTGTGTTGGCATTTTTATGATGATAGGCTTTCTAAAGGCGGAGAAACAGGGGTATATGGTCTCTCTCAACTTTGTAGCCATGATAGCAAGCATAGTGCTCGGGCTGCTGATCTTTATCTTTCCGGTTTTCTTTCTTAACCTGCTGTCATTCCTGTTTGGCGTAGTGCTTATTTTGGTAGGGGCGTCCCAAGTCTTTGCTTTGTCGGGAAGCAAAATAACAGACTGGTCGTACTATCTTACCCCTGTAATTGTAATATTGTGCGGTTTGATAATGTTCTTTCTGCCGTCGGATGCAACAAAAGGGATTACAATATTCTTTGGGCTGGTGATGGTTGCTTACGGAATATCTGAAATAGCCGCAAACGCAAGGGTGAACAAAGAGCTTAAAAAACTTGGTTTGAAAGAGTAGTTTTGTCTATTTTTGCAGCGCTATGAATATATACCTGCAAATTTTTTGGACTTTTGCCAAGATAGGGGCCTTTACCATAGGCGGAGGTTATGCCATGATTCCTATCATTCAGGCAAGTGTGGTAGATAAGAAAAAGTGGATTGAGGAGAGGGATTTTTTGGATGTACTTGCCATTTCGCAGAGCGCACCGGGGTTGCTTGCCGTAAATATTTCCATCTTTTTGGGATACAGGTTAAGGGGCGTGAAAGGTAGTATTGTGGCTACGTTAGGCAGTACTTTACCATCTTTTCTTATGATCCTTCTTATTGCTATGTTTTTTGCCGGGTATCAAGATTATCCGGGGGTGATAAAGGTGTTTAAAGGTATAAGGCCGGTTGTTGTGGCTCTTATAGCTGTTCCTGTGATAAATATGGCAAAGAAGAGCAAGCTTAATTGGGCTACAGGGTTACTTGCGGTTGCGACAGCGGGGGCAATTATATTCTTAAAGGTATCGCCGGTGTATATTCTGCTTTTGGCGGGGGCGGTTTTTGCTGCATACAAGATTGCAGGTAAGATAAAGGCGGTAAAGGATGGTAAGGAGGGGAAGAGATGATCTATTGGGAGCTTTTCTATACATTTTTTATTATAGGTGCATTCACCTTTGGCGGCGGGTATGCCATGCTGTCGCTTATACAGAATGAAGTTGTTGTGAAACATGCATGGATTACGGCAGAGCAGTTTACAGATATGGTGGCCATATCTCAGATGACTCCGGGACCAATAGGGATAAACAGTGCAACATATATAGGGTATACGGTTACAGACGGAGTCTTGGGCTCCATAGTTGCTACGGTTGCGGTATCGTTGCCGTCATTTATCCTTGTCCTTATTATATGCAAGTTGTACAGCAAGTTTAGCAAGAGCAAGATTTTTGAGGAGATGCTAAAGGCATTGAGACCTATTGTTATTGGTATGATTGCGGCAGCTGCAGGTATTCTTGTCACAGATGAAAACTTTATTGATTGGACATCGTGGGTGCTTTTTGGG
>UQWT01000059.1 GCA_900544815.1 uncultured Bacteroidales bacterium
TTTTATCTCATCAAAACCTTTTCCGTAAACACCCATTACACTGCCTACAGATATAAAGGCATCCTTATCTACCTCCTTTATGAGTTTGTAAAGCAGGCTCATCTCGGTCTTTCTGGTAATTACCAAAATCACCTTATGTGGTTCTTTAGTGTACCACCCGGTACCATCCAAGAGTGTAACACCTCTGTGCAGGTCTGAAACGATCCTGTCTGCAAGCTGCGGATACTTTTTTGAGAAGATAAAGACCTGTGAACTCTGTTTTGTGCCGGCCAAGAACAGGTCTACGGTATATCCGCATGATGCAATAAGAATATAGCCGTATAATACAGTAGCTAACCTTTGCCCCCAGTTTTCTAAAACCATCTGACCTGTAGCAGGATCCAATACCTCTTTTGCAGGTATGAGCAACGATGATGCTATAATAAAGATATCCATTGTGAGGATCATTCTTCCGGGGGATATATTTCTGTATTTGTTTACCATTAAGGCTATTATATCTGTACCTCCTGTACTTCCTCCTTGTGAGAAACAGATTCCTATTCCCAAGCCACTCATTACACCGCCAAAAATTCCACACAGCAACTTGCCGTTAGACATTGCAAACTCCTCTATAAAGGATGGCGATATGAACTTTGGCACAAACTCCAAAAAGACAGAGGTTATGATAATTGCATAAACAGTCTTTACACCAAAGGCCTTGCCTAAAACCTTTAGTGCAATCAACAGCAGTATTGTATTTATTACAAAGAATGAGATACTGACATTTATTCCAAAAGCATAATACAATACAGCCGAGATACCGGTTACCCCGCCACCAACCATATTATTTGGAATAAGGAAAACATCCCACCCCAATACATAACACAACAATCCACAAGTTATTATAAAGTAGGCCTTGACTTCCGAAAAGACAGAACTGAATTTTATAGGCATATTATCTTATAATCTAATCTGTATACAATATTAATTTGTCTGCAAAGATATATCTAAAATCAAATATCCATTATTTTCAATCTAATTTTTTTCTTAATCTGCGCAAATCCGTTTCCATATACATTCATTGCAGATGTTACAGAGATAAATACATTTGGATCTATCTCTTTTGCAACGGAGGTTATCTGATCCATCTGGATTTTTCTGGCAATGACAATAAGCACCTCACTCTCCTTTTTAAGGTACCAGCCTCTTGATCTTACAGCGGTTACACCACCATGTACCCTATTTACTATTGCATCTGCAATGTCTGAATACTTCTGAGAGAATATAAGCAGCTGGACACTCTGGTTGTTTCCGGTTAAAAGCGCATCAACCATAAATGAGAACGATACCATCTGCAGGTATCCGTAAACCACATCCTGCAGTCCACGCCCCGGAAGGAAGATTATAGATCCTATAATGATAAGATCACAATACAGAAATACTTTTCCGGGCGAAATCTCCCGGTATTTTGATATTATAAGTGCTACTATATCTGTACCACCCGTGCTTCCCCCGTTCTTAAAGACAAGCGCTATACCTATCGCACCTATCGTACCGCCTATAATCGCGTTGATGAAGACCTCCTTAATATCAGACAGATTGTTAATCCAGTCTATGTCGGGAAGAATCCTAAACAGAACAGATGCTAAAAGAAAGCTGTAGACTGTCTTAAAACCAAACCCCTTTCCAAGCACAATTGTTCCTACTATGAGCAGACCGGCGTTGATTGTAAAGTATGTATAAGCTATTGGAATTCCGGTTGCAAACTGAACAATTGTAGCAACACCGGGGAGCGCCCCGCCGGATATTCCTTTTGAACTTACAAAGGCTATCCAGCTTGCACAGTAAAGGAACACACCAATGCTTATTATAAAGTACTCTTTTATGGTTTTAAGGACTTTTCTTTTTGCAGATATTTCACTTGCCATGACAAATATATTTATATAACAAAACCACCATACAGAATATGAACCCCGTATAGTGGTTTGGTAAATCTATTTAATATAACGCCTGCACTCCTCTAACAAACTATGTTAATAATCTTTGACGGGACAACTATAACCTTCTTTATGGCAGCTCCGGCAAGATATTTTGCAGTGTTCTCATCTTTTCTCACTATCTCCTCTACCTCCTTAGGAGTAAGAGATTTGGCAAGATTCAGCTTGAACCTCATCTTACCGTTGAATGAGACAGGGTACTCAAAGTTGTTCTCAACCGTGTACTCCTCTTTATATTGTGGGAAAGCAGCAAAAGAGATGCTCTCTTTATGTCCAAGCAGACTCCACAACTCCTCTGCTATGTGAGGTGCAAACGGTGAAAGAAGAATGGTAAACTGCTCAAGAACCTCACGGTTATTGCATTTTACATCCTGAAGCTCGTTAAGGGCTATCATAAATGCACTCACAGAGGTATTATATGAGAAGCTTATTATATCTGTCTCTATCTTTTTAATGAGTTTATGCAGTGTTTTAAGCTCTGCTGCAGATGGTTTTGCATCAGATACGCAGAAGTTCCCATCTTTATCTTGGAACATCCTCCAGAATTTCTTTAGGAACCTGTGCACACCGTCTATTCCCTTGGTATCCCATGGTTTGGACTGCTCCAACGGTCCAAGGAACATCTCATAAAGGCGCAATGTATCTGCTCCATAATCGTTGCAGATATTATCCGGGTTAACAACATTGAACATAGACTTGCTCATCTTTTCAACAGCATATCCGCATATATACTCTCCGTTCTCCAAGACAAACTCGGCTGTTGCAAATTCGGGCCTCCATTTTTTAAACGCCTCTGTATCCAATCTGTCATTGGTTACAATATTAACATCTACGTGAATCTCTGTTGTATCGTATTGGTCTTTAAGTCCGTATGAAACGAATGTATTAGTATCCTTTATTCTGTATACAAAGTTTGAACGGCCCTGTATCATTCCCTGGTTAACCAACTTTTTGAACGGCTCTTTCTCTGCAACGTAACCCAAGTCGTACAGGAACTTGTTCCAGAAACGTGAATAGATAAGGTGTCCTGTCGCATGTTCTGTTCCCCCTATATATAGGTCTACATTACGCCAGTACTCATCCTCGTCCATACCAACAAGAGCTTTGTCGTTATGAGGATCCATATACCTTAGGTAGTATGCACTACTGCCGGCAAATCCGGGCATTGTGCTTGTCTCCAAAGGATAACCTTTATATGTCCAATCTTTGGCTCTTGCCAATGGCGGTTCACCGGACTCCGTTGGAAGGAATTTGTCAACCTCAGGAAGGGTAAGCGGAAGATCCTCCTCCTCTACAGGTGTTGCTATCCCGTCTTTATAGTAGATTGGGAAAGGCTCCCCCCAATATCTCTGTCTTGAGAAGATTGCATCCCTCAATCTGTAGTTTATCTGCCTGTGACCTATTCCCCTCTTCTCAACCTCATCTATTGCAGCAGGTATCGCCTCCTTTACACTCTTGCCTGTAAGGAAACCGCTGTTTATCATTATACCCTCTTTTGCATCGAAACTCTCCGTAGATACATCACACCCTTCAATAAGTGGTATTACTGGAAGATCAAATGTTTTAGCAAAATTGTAGTCTCTGCTATCATGTGCAGGGACAGCCATAATCGCACCTGTTCCATACCCGGCCAAAACATATTCCGAAATCCACACCGGAACCCTCTCCTCTGTAAACGGATTTATGGCATACGAACCGGTAAAGACACCTGTCACCTTTCTCGTTTCTGCTATTCTCTCCCTCTCTGTCTTCTTTGCAGCCATTGCAAGATATTCATCTACCGCTGCCTTCTGCTCTGTTGTAGTAAGTTTTTCAACCCATTCGCTCTCGGGCGCAAGCACCATAAATGTTACCCCGAATACGGTATCTGCACGGGTTGTAAAGATTGTCATGTCATACTCGGCACCTGTAGAAGGATTCTGCACTTTGAAAATCATCTCTGCGCCCTGCGATTTTCCAATCCAGTTTCGCTGCATCTCCTTTAGGGCATCGCTCCATTCAAGCTGATCCATATCTGCAAGAAGCCTCTCTGCATACGCAGACACCCTAAGCTGCCACTGCTTCATCTTTTTCTGAATGACAGGATAGCCTCCACGTATAGATAGACCCTCCTTTACCTCATCATTGGCCAAGACTGTTCCCAACTTAGGACACCAGTTGACAGCTGTCTCGCCCTGATAGGCAATTCTGTATGCCATGAGTATGTCGGCCTTTTCAACGGGTGAGAAACTGTTCCAGTCATCTGCGGTAAAGGTCTTTACCTCTCCACATGCTGCATTCACATTGGCATTTCCGTGTTTGCAGAAAACGCCCTCTAACTCGGCTATAGGTTCTGCCTTCCCGGTATCTTTGTTATACCAGCTTTTGAACATCTGCAGAAATGCCCACTGCGTCCATTTATAATATTTTGGATCACAAGTTCTTACCTCTCTATCCCAGTCATATGAGAATCCAATCTTGTCCATCTGTTTACGGTACCTTGCAATATTCTGCTCGGTTGTAACTGCAGGATGCTGACCTGTTTGAATAGCATATTGTTCTGCAGGCAATCCAAAAGCATCGTACCCCATTGGATGAAGCACGTTAAATCCTTTTAATCTTTTGAATCTGCTATAGATATCACTGGCAATATATCCTAATGGATGTCCCACATGAAGCCCTGCCCCGGAAGGATAAGGGAACATATCAAGTACATAGTATTTAGGTTTAGCAGTATCTGTCTTTACTTTAAAAGTCTTGTTATCAGCCCAATACTGCTGCCATTTCTTCTCAATCTCGTTAAAATTATATTCCATTTTCTATTGTGTCGTAGAAGTAATAAGTTTTATAGTTTTTGGTAAATCGCGCAAAATTAACTTTTTTATTATTAAAAAAGGAATTATTGTAAAGTTATTCCTTTGCCTCAAAAGCTTTTACTATCTTCCCGACAAGTGGATGTCTTACAATATCCTCTTTAGTAAAGTTTGTAACGGCCACTCCAGGAATATCCCTAACAATCTCCACACACTTGGACAGGCCAGAATCCTCTCTATTGGGAAGATCTATCTGTGTAGCATCCCCTGTTACAATAAATTTTGAATGATTTCCCATTCTTGTAAGGAACATCCTCAACTGCCCTAAATTGGTATTCTGCGCCTCATCCAATATAACAAATGCGTTTTCCAATGTCCTTCCCCTCATATATGCAAGCGGGGCTATCTGAATGGTACCGTCCTCCATATAAAGTTTAAGTTTCTGAGGCTGAATCATATCTATAAGGGCATCATACAGCGGTTGCAGGTATGGGTCTAATTTATCCTTTAGATCGCCGGGCAGGAAGCCCAATTTTTCCCCGGCCTCCACCGCAGGGCGGGTAAGTACAAGTCTTTTTACCTCCCTGTTTTTGAGCGCCCTTACAGCAAGCGCTATGGCCGTATATGTTTTTCCGGATCCGGCCGGCCCAAGGGCAAATATAAGATCGTTGTTATAGTAATCGTCTACCAATTTTTTCTGGTTTTTGGTTCTGGCATATATGGCCCTTCCGTCGCTGCCATAAACAATTACACTGCTAAGGTCATCGTTTACAGCATCATCTCCGCTATATTTGGCTGCAGGTACAGACTCCCTATCTGACACAAACGTAACCCTTCTGCCGGTCTGTACAACACTTTTCTCAATGGAATCCACATCATCCATATCCAACTTACGCTTCTTCATTCTCTTAGCAACCAACTCGTTAATAGCCGTCTCAAAATGAGAAATATCTGCATAGCCCCCTTTAAGCATTATCCTGTTACCTCTTGCTACTACCTTCAGCTGAGGAAAGTTCTCTTTAAGTCTCTCTAGGAATCTGTCATTCACGCCATAAATTTCAACCGGGTCAATCGCCTCCAATTCAATTGTCTTCTCTGCCATTATCTAATATTTATATTCTGTTTTGCTCGTTTCATCTTATCTACAGCACCTTTTACCATACCCTCATCTGCACCGCTATATGGTTTATACACACCATCTGTCACGCCATCCACCGGAACAACTGTAAATCCCTGTTCAAACTCCCCTGCCTTAAAACACCATAAATAGCTCCACCGCGGTTCCAGCATCCTTACCCTGCCTGTTATTCGCTCCTTTATAACTCTTATTGAGACTATCATAGCCATTCTGGTAAGATCCGGCGTATTCTGGTTAGAGACAAAGTTGCCTAAAGAGTAAAAAACCGCATTCTGCAATGAGTTGTCGGGATAATAATTAATCTCATAATCCTGCGGGACATGCGGATGCCCCCCTATTACAATATCAACACCACTTCTTAACAGCATAGCAGCCCATCTGCGCTGAGTTTTATTTGCCTTATACTCATATTCGTTCCCCCAGTGCGGCACCGCAATTATAATATCCGATCCTGCAGACTTTGCCATCTCAACAGCCCCTATAACCTTTACCGAATCCATCCTGTTAACAAAGAACGGTTTATCCACACGGTTACCATTGGTGCCATAAGTAAAATTCACAAAAGCCACCTTAACACCCTTTACCACCTTTATATAAGGCATATATGGAACACTGTCCCTACAAACCCCTATATACGGGTATCCCTTTCCTTCATAGTATGACAGAGTTTTCTCCAATCCTTGCCTGCCGTGGTCCGCAATATGGTTATTTGCCGTAAAGAACAGATTCACACCATTTTCATGCGCTGCATCGGCAATAGAGTATGGAGCCCTGAAGAGCGGATACCCCATATATGGTGCATCGCCCAAAGTAAACTCCATATTCACTGCCGCAATGTCCGATGAGCGGAAAAGATCCCTTACGTACTTGAATGTATGGGAATAGTCAAACTCCTTGCCGTCTGCCTCTCCAAGTCTCTTTGCAGAATTTATCTGAGGTGCATGCTGCATTAAATCCCCTGCAACAGTGATTGTTACGGTATCGCAACCGGAGAACGGAAAGGTAACGCGCGGTTTAAGCTGTGCGTATGCGGCATTGCCAAGAAAACCTCCGCCAAAAAAAACCACGCCAAAAAGCGCACTGCAAAAAACAAGGACACCTATAAAGAATTTTTTCATTCCGTGCAGTCTATTCCGCTATTACCCTTAAATCCTTTACATCTAACCTTACAGCTAACCATATTTTTAGTCTCGACAACTGCTCCTGTGAGAGCCTGTTACTGAATTTTACAATAGCTATTGTCTCCTCATGCACATCATCACCCTTGCAAAAACTTCCCGTTGACAGCGAAAGCGAAACAAGATTAGGATACTGCGCCGCAATCTCTTTTGCAATCTGCTTGATTGGAAACTCCTTGCTTTTATAGCGGCTCAGTTCAGACTCCAATTGCAAGATTGTAGTCTCCCTCTTGCTTATCTCCTGTTCACTCTGTTCGAAAATAGTCTGTACAACCTCCTTACTTGAACTGTTATCTTTGACAGCCGTAGTTGTCTGGTTTATCCTAAGTTGCTCCTTACCAATGTTGAATTTGTCTAACTGTTCGTACAGATGAGACCTCTCCCTTGTACTAAGTGGCTCACCCGCCACAGATATTGTGAGGACAGACTGTTTCCCGGCAGTATGTTTTATTGAATAGTCATAAATATATGAATTGTCAAAATTCTTGTTGGCAGCAACAAACTCCTTTGCATTCTGGTTGAATCTGTTCTCCTTTATCATTATCACAGCTGTATAGACACTTGGAATTATGAGTATTATGGTACATATTGTCATAATCCTGTGTACACGTTTCTGCTTTGCCTCATCTGCAATCCTAATCATAGGGAAATGAAGATACCTTACGGTAATGAACGTTGCAAGAGCAATAAAGATAGAATTTATAAGATACAGATATATAGCACCTAAGAAAAATGTAACACTCCCATTTGCCAACCCGTAACCTGCAGTACAAAGTGGAGGCATGAGAGCAGTAGCAATGGCAGCACCGGCAATTATGCTACCCTTCTCCTTAAGACACACAGCCATTATGACCGCAAAACCACCAAAAAGAGCAATAAGCACATCATACATAGTAGGATTGGTTCTGGCCAAAAGCTCCGTGGGGTTATCCAAATCCAACGGCGACACAAAAAAGTATATGGCAGACACCATTATACTTGCAACCGTCATAACCAAAAGGTTTCCAAATGATCTCTTTAGAAGATAGCTATCATTTATGCCCAATGCCATCCCTATTCCCATTATAGGCCCCATAAGCGGCGATATAAGCATTGCGCCAATGACTACAGGAATAGAGTTTACATTCAGCCCCACACTCGCCACCGCTATAGCAAATATTAGTATCCAAATATTTGCCCCCTTAAACTCTATGTTAGACTTTATGAAATTTTGGGCAGCCTCAATATTAATATCCTTGTTTACGCTTGTCCTAACCTTTATCCTTTTAAGTAGTGTTGTCATACCAACAAATTTTAGTACAAAACTCCCTTTTTTTGAAACTGTTAACGGTTTCAAATATACATTTTTTTTTGAAATTGAGCCAATTAATTGTACATTTGTAAAGATATATTCGTTCTATGAGACACTACTTTTCTATTATAAAACTGCTACTTCTGCTATTTGCGTGCGGCTCAATTCTGAGTTGCGACCGCATACGTGCCCTCTTCAATATGCCTACCTCCACAGAGTTAGAGCAAATGTGGAGAGACTTGGAGGCGGAGGTTGCAAAAGAAAAGGCAGACTCGGTTGCCCGGAAGAAGAAAGATTCTGTTGCATGTTTTCTTCCCGACAGTCTCTCCGTGGCAGACAATGAAAGTTTTGTCGGGAAGCAGAATACAGCAGATGAGAAATATTATGTTGTACTTGGACGATACAGAGAACAGACGAATATAGACAACATGAAAAGGTTGCTGCTTGAGAGGAACGAGACTCCGGTTGAGATAGACAGGAACGATGGAAGCATTCTTGTCTGCGCGGGTGGAAGTGCAACCTTGGAGGGGGCTAAAAGTGCACTCAAACGCATAGAGGAGTATGCTTTGTCTCCAGACGAATTATGGATTTTCAAGAACAATTAAGTAACATGAAAAAAAAGATGATGTATGTTATTTTTTGAAGGTTACCAGCTTTAAATAAAAATATTAAAAATACAGATAGATGAAAACAACTCCATTCACACAAAGACACATAGCCCTTGGTGCAAAGATGGCCCCATTTGCAGGCTATAACATGCCTATTGAGTATGTAGGTATTAAGGATGAGCACCTTGCAGTTAGAAACAATGTTGGCGTATTTGACGTATCGCACATGGGTGAGTTTTGGATAAAAGGCCCTAACGCCCTTAAATTTTTGCAATATGTAACATCTAACGATGTTTCACTGCTTTATCCGGGTAAGGTTCAGTACTCATGCTTTCCTAACGGAAAAGGTGGTATTGTAGATGACCTTTTGGTATATATGGTTGATGACAAGACCTATCTCCTTGTTGTTAATGCAGCCAACATAGAGAAAGACTGGAATCACCTTTGCGAGATTGCCCCTAAGTTTGACATTACCCCGGGCAAAGAGCTTTACAACGCATCTGACGAAATCTGCCAATTGGCAATCCAAGGGCCTAATGCTCTTAAGATTATGCAGAGAATCTGCGACACTAACGTAGAGGATATGGAGTACTACACCTTTAAGAAGTGCTCCGTTGGCGGTATTAAAGATGCCATCTTCTCAACAACAGGTTACACCGGTGCAGGCGGATGCGAGGTTTACGTTGCAAACGAAGATGCAGACAAACTTTGGACAGCTGTATTTGAGGCCGGCAAACCGGAGGGTATACGCCCTATAGGTTTGGGAGCAAGAGACACTTTGCGTCTTGAGATGGGCTTCTGCCTCTATGGTAACGATATAGACGACACAACCTCTCCACTTGAGGGCAACCTTGGCTGGATCACCAAATTCAACGATGTAAAGGGCGATTTCTTAGACAAAGATTATATGCTCAAACAGAAGGCAGACGGACTTAAGAGAAGGCTTTGTGGATTTATCCTTGAGGATAAGGGTGTTGCACGCCACGGATATGAGGTTTGCGATGCAGAGGGCAATGTAATAGGATATGTAACATCCGGCACAGTAGCACCATCTGTTGGAAAGGCCATAGGAATGGCATACGTTGCAGCTCCACTTTACAAGGCAGGTTCTGTAATCTACATTAAAGTAAGAGATAAACTGCTTAAAGCCAACGTTGTAAAGACACCTTTTTATACAAAATAATTTAAAACTTTTAGAGCTTTTAAAACTTAGAAGTTTCAAGCTCTTCATAAGACAGATAAATTATGAACAACATACAATCCAAAGGCTTGGAAGAGATCATGGATTGGGCAGAACAGGTATCCTTCGCAGTCACGATTTGTGATTGCGAGGGATTCGTTCTTTATATGAACCGCTGCTCAAGAGAGGTATTTGCCTCAAGAGGTGATCTCATAGGAAAGAATCTGAAAGATTGCCACAAGCCGTCTTCATGGGAGACAATACAAAGACTGTTGGCAACCGGAGAACACAATGCCTACACCATAGAGAAAAAAGGACAGAAAAAACTCATTTACCAGACACCTTGGTATAAAAATGGCAATATAGCCGGACTCGTAGAGATCTCCATTGTATTGGATGATGGGATGCCACATTATATAAGGGGCTGACAAACAGCAGTTTTAATTCCACCTCACAATAAGCAGGTCTCTGTTTGTGCAATTGTAAGACGGTTAAATCAGAAGAAAATGAGAAAAGGTAAAATTGTTATTATACTCGCAGCCGTGCTATGCGGAGTGCTGTATTCTGTAAGATCTGCAGCCCAAGACTTTGAAGAGATGGCTGCATCCATGAAGAGAAGCGTAGCCTTTCTGTGTGCAGACTCATTACAAGGCAGAAAAATTGGTAGCCAAGGGGAAAGATTAGCAGCGCAATATATCTACAAGGCCCTTACAGAGGCTGGAATAACAATGCTTACCCCACCGAATGGCGATGAATACTCCATAGTAAAGACACCCGGAGATACAGTTAAGAGCGCCAACATAGTAGGTATAGTTGAGGGATATGACCCAAAACTGAAAAACGAGTACATAGTGATTGGCGCACACTACGACCACCTTGGCGTAAATACAATAAAGCGTAATGGAAAGGAAGAGGTGCAGGTTTACCCCGGAGCAGACGACAATGCATCGGGTGTTGCAGTAGCACTCGAATTGGCAAAGTTTACAGACCTTAACAGATATCTGTTCAAACGCTCCGTAATATTTGCATTCTTTGGTGGAGAAGAGGCAGGAATGACAGGAAGCTGGTATTTTGCAAACCGCTCGTTCAAAGATATAATGGATAAAGTTGTTCTTATGGTCAATATAGATATGGTTGGACGAAGCGGAACAGACAACCCCGTACAAGCATATACCATTACGCAGGATCAACGCATAAAGGAGGCTTTGGATATTACATCGCAAAGAGGAGCATCGCTTATTGATCCCAAATTATCACACACAGACTATTTCCCATCTGATCACAGAACATTTTACGAAATTGGGATTCCAATAGTGCTCTTTACCACGGGAGTTCATAAAGATTATCATTCCATTTATGATACTCCCGATAAATTGGACTATGACCAGATGGCCGCATTGGTAGAGTACATAAATTCATTCGCCCAAACAGTAGCGGATATAACAGATCTCTCTGCAAGCAGCACTCCTGCAGCAGTAAAGACATCGGTTGCCTCTAACGGCGAAAACATCTACTCACAACACGATGTAGACAAAAAAGCAATGTTCCTGCATGGAGACGAAAGACAATTCTTAGACAGATGGGTCTACAAATATCTTAAATATCCAAAGACAAGCATAAAGGAGAAGAGCAGCGGAAAGGTTGTTGTTGAATTTGTTGTAGACAAAAGCGGAAATGTAAAGGATGTAACTATTGTAAGAAGCGTTACCCCGGCATTGGATGATGAAGCAATTAAGGTTGTGTCCTCATCACCAAAATGGAAACCGGCCGAGCTACACGGCGAGAAGGTAAGCGTAAAGATCTCAATTCCAATAGAGTTCAAGCTCTCCAGCCGATCTAAATTTGGGATTAAAAAGTGGTAAATTAGAAAAGCCCTCACAACTATCTGTAAAGGCTTTTCTTGCAGATACAATCGGCAAACTAAACTCTTCAACAAGCATTGCCAAATATATGAAATCCCTTGGTGAAGAGATTTCAACAAAGGTAGCTGAAAAAAGCCCACGAAACGTAGAAATTACACTTCGCGGGCACTCTCCTGACTTCGTCACTCAAAAAATATCAATATTATAATTGGCTGATAAATAGTATTTTGTAATTTTGTGTCACC
>UQWT01000060.1 GCA_900544815.1 uncultured Bacteroidales bacterium
TTCCTAAGCTCCTCTATCTTCTCTGCAGCCTTGGTCTTTAAGACATTAAGTTTCTGCCCTAACTCTCTCTTCTGCTCGGGAAGCACCTCTCTGAAATCTTCAAAAAGTTTGGTAATCTCACCCTTCTTGCCCAACAATTTCACCCTTATATCCTCAACATCCTGAATTTTCTGCGCCTTAAGTTCTTCAATCCGGTGCAAAAGCTCCTCAATTTTCTGCTTCATTGCTCAATATACTTTTAAAATTCTTATCTCAGTGTTCTCCGCTTCCCTACAAACATTCCACCTCTCGCAATAACTCAAAATTAGCAAAAATACTTTATCGGGAAGCAGATGCAAATGTACATATTTTTTAGCTTTCTACACCCCCCAATCCACTGCTTCTCTGCTCACAGGCATTGTCATGCATCTTGCTCCACCACCACCTCGAGGAAGTTCGCTACCCTCTATGGTTATTACGCAGCGTTTATTCTGCGGAATGGCTGTTTTACCGTAAACGACATCCCATGCAGGAATAATTTCAAAATCATGCTTGGATAACTCCTCCAAAGTGTGAATGTTACGGGCATAAGAGAGCACCTTGCCGGGCGCAAACGCAAAGAAATTGGCACCACTGTGCCACTGCTCCCTCTCCTGATTCCACTCGTCTGCATTCCCTCCGCATGTTACCGGATCCAACTCCATTCCCAACTTCTTGAGGGCATGAAGTATTGTAGGTACAGATTTTATCTTGGTAACCTTACCGTTATCTATTGTTATATGCACAGTCTGGTACTGGTTATCACCAAGGATAAGAGGCTCAAAAACCATACATTTATCCCTATCCAACATAGTAAAAACCATATCCAAATGGATAAACGACTCCGGCGAATGAGGTAGCTGCTGTACTATCACATGTTTGCGCCCCTCCCTCTTGTCTTTACACAACCTGTTAATAAGCATATCTATACCTTGCGAAGATGTTCTGTTGCCATTTCCTACAAGCAATATATCATCCCGAGCAATGAGAATATCTCCCCCCTCCATAAAGATCTCCTTGTTTCCGGGGTCAAAATCGTGCGCATTTATAACATCGGCCGCAAATGCACCCGAGTGTCTGAATATGGCCTCCATAATGAGAGATTCCCTCATCCTCACCTTATTAGCCATTCTGCACACTAAGGCATAATTTCCAATGGTAACAGAGGCATCCCTCGTAAAATAAAAGTTATACAACGGATACAGGGCATAATACTCATCTTTAAGATATGCCGTAAGAGTGTTTATCTTTGCAGGAAGCCCCTCAATAAGAACTGTAGCCAACTCCTTAGAAGACATCTCCATAAGAGAATCATAGTAGGCAGTCACATTTTCGGAAATACAGATTTTTCCTATCAATACGCTTCTGTACCTCTCATTCTCCAGGACCCTCTCCAACAACTCCTTTACAAAAAAGGTCTTTGTTACCTTAGACAGCACCCCTTGCAGCTGTTCATACTCTTTCTGTGCTATAGACAGATTCAAAATATCACTATACAAGGCCCTCTGAGCCGTTTCGGGTGTCATATTCTCTACCTCCGCACCAGGATTGTGCAGAATCACCCCCTTCAATTTTCCTATTTCACTTTGGATGTTAAGTTCCAATACATTATCCATAAATCAATTTAATTATCTATTAATATTTATCCCTCTTTACACTCTCCTCTACTGGTACCTGTTCAATTCATTCACCGTTAAATCTGTAATGATGTTCTTAAAAGCAACCTCATCCCTAGGGCAGATCATAAGAACATCATCTGTCTCAACCACCATAAAACCGCTTAACCCCTTAACAACAACAAGTTTTTCTTTCTCATTTGATACAATGATGCTGTTATCTGTCCTGTCTATCAGCGAATCACCTGCAACCTTAACCATATTCCCCTTCCCGTCTTTTATGCTTTGAGCATAAAGGCTCTCCCACGTGCCAAGGTCGCTCCACCCAAACGAAGCCTCAAAGACCCAAGACTTGTCTGTCTTCTCCATAACACCATAGTCTATTGATATACCGTTACACGACTCGTATATCCCCTTTATATAATCCTGCTCATTGATGGTATAGTAGGCAAACATGCCGTCTTTAAAAGAGATAGCAATCTCCGGCAGATACCTCTCTAACTCGCTCATGATTGTTTTAAGATTCCAAACAAAAATTCCGGAATTCCACAAAAACTCCCCACTGTTAACAAGCACTTTTGCCAACTCCTTATTAGGCTTCTCTGTAAAAGTCTTTACATTATACACCTTCTGCCCGTTAATCTCCTTAGCTTTCAGCTTATTGGCCTGGATATACCCGTACCCTGTTTCGGGACGGGTAGGCTGAATCCCCAATGTAAGAAGTTCATCATTAACAGATGCATACTCCAAAGCTGTAGAGATAGTATTAAGAAAAATATCTTCGTTCAATATAAGATGATCGCTTGGCGCCACAACAACCGTTGCATTAGGATTCTTCTTGGCCAGCTTATATGTAGCATACGCTATACATGGTGCCGTGTTCCTTCTGTGCGGCTCCAAAAGAAGATTATCATCTTGTATCATTGGAAGCTGCTCCTTTACCAAATCCCTGTAAATTTCAGACGTAACTACAATTATGTTTTCAGCCGGAACTATCTTGGAAAAACGGTTGAAAGTCTGCTGTAAAAAAGAGCACCCCACACCCAAAATATCCAAAAACTGTTTGGGCACGGCATTTCTGCTAATAGGCCAAAAACGACTGCCAATCCCGCCGGCCATTATAATACAATACCTGTTTTGCTTTATATCACTCATATTAGGTAATATTTAATTTTTTCCCAACAAAAAATCACCACAGAGGTGTGTAGGCGTTCTCAAAGAACTCAACTGTAAAGGTCCCGGCACAACCAACCACCGATGCAACATCAAAACTCACTTCAAAATCAGAACCCATATCTGCCATATGTAGAAACAAATACCAGCACTTACTGTTCAAAAAACAATTTGCCGCATCTATAATCCTTCCCCTCTTAACATTGCCAACCTTTCGGTAGGGTTCTGTCAGCTCATTACAGCTTAAAGACTTTACCTCAACAAAGTGAACCGTATTATCCTTAACTGCAATAATATCTATCTCCAAATGTCTGCATCTCCAGTTCTTTGCAACAATGTTATACCCATTATTCGCAAGAAAACCGGCTACCATTTTTTCACC
Source organism: uncultured Bacteroidales bacterium (assembly GCA_900544815.1). Lineage (GTDB taxonomy): Bacteria > Bacteroidota > Bacteroidia > Bacteroidales > UBA932 > Egerieousia. The sequence goes on from UQWT01000060.1 coordinate 3,190, forward strand.
TTTAGCTCCCAAAATCTTACCATCACCACCTCGTCTCCTCATCTGCCCCATTATTTGCCTAAAGATAATTCTTTTTAAAAAACTATCAAAATAAAATTGAATTTTTAATTACACTTTTTAATCAAAAATAAAAAAACCGCTCACTTTATTAAGCAAGCGATTCCGTATAAAGTATCTTATGACCTGCTATCTTTATTATATGTAGCACGCAGGCATTTTGTCAATAACATATTAAGCCAATTCGAGCAGAACATAATTCTTGGGAAGTTTATCCCCCGGCTTAACATTAATACTACGAACCGTACCATCCACAGGCGCAACAACAATATTATGCATCTTCATAGCCTCATATATCATAAGAGGATCCCCCCTCTTTACACTGTCTCCAACTTTAACATCAATGGAGATGACAGAGCCGGGAATTATAGATAGTACCTCCTTTAAATTTGGAGCAATCCATCGCTTGCGCTCAGTATATCCGGATGTTGGCAGAGTACTGTACTTTTCGCCATTCTCAGTAAGCTGCATCTCTATATACTCTTTATTTTTCTCTTCCATAACACTCTATATATTTTAAAATGGTGGAAGCCCATGCTTCTTAACAGGAACCGACACAGTTTTGTTAGCACTAACCTCCAAAGCATTCAAAACCGCCCTGCGTGTTTCTAAAGGAACTATTACAGAATCAACATACCCCTTTCCTGCAGCAACATATGGATTTGCAAATTTCTCCTTATACTCCTCAACCTTAATCTTTCTCATCTCATTAGGATCCTCAGCCTCGTTGATCTCCTTTCTAAAGATAATATTTGCTGCCCCCTCAGGACCCATTACCGCAATCTCCGCCGTTGGCCATGCAAACACAAAATCTGCCCTCATATGTCTGGAGTTCATTGCAATATAGCCACCGCCGTATGCCTTTCTCATTATAACTGTAATTTTAGGCACCGTAGCTTCAGAATATGCATACAACAGTTTTGCACCATGACGTATAACACCTGCATGCTCCTGGTCTATACCCGGGAGATATCCGGGCATATCCTCTAAGGTTACAATAGGTATGTTAAAGGCATCGCAATAACGTATAAATCTTGCAGCCTTATCTGAGGAATCACAATCCAACACACCGGCAAGATACAACGGCTGATTGGCTACAAAGCCAACGGTCTTGCCACCCATACGACCAAAACCTATGACAATATTCTTGGCCCATTTTTCCTGTATCTCTATAAAATCAGAACCATCGGCAAGAGCCTTAATAACCTCCCTTACATCGTATGGCTTGGTTGGATCCACCGGAACAATCTCCTCTAATTTATACCTTTCAAGAGGCTCTTTAACCTCAACAACACTACCCTTTTCGGAGTTATTGTAAGGGATGTATGACAGTAGTTTTCTAATCTGTGCAAAACATTCTTTCTCGCTCTCTGCAAAAAAGTGAGCATTACCGGTAACCTCGCAATGAACCCTTGCACCTCCCAAAGATTCCATATCTATCTCCTCACCCAATACAGACTTAATGACCTCAGGGCCTGTAATGAACATCTTGGACACCTTGTCTACCACAAAAACATAATCCGTCAAAGCCGGAGAATAAACTGCACCTCCGGCACATGGCCCAAGTATAACAGAGATTTGAGGTATAACACCACTCGCCTGTGTATTTCTGTAGAAGATCTCTCCATAACCGGCCAAGGCGTTGACACCCTCCTGAATACGCGCTCCTCCAGAATCATTTATACCAATCAGCGGCATCCTCATCTTAAGCGCATAGTCCATAATCTTTGTTATCTTCTGCGCATGCATATATCCCAAAGAACCTCCGGCGACCGTAAAATCCTGTGCATATATTGCAACAGGTTTCCCGTTAATCTTTCCGGTTCCAATAACTACACCATCACCGGGAAGCACCTTTTTATCCATTCCAAAATCCTTTGCAGCATGCTCAATAAAGAGATCATACTCATAAAATGAGCCCTCATCAAGGATCTGGTTTATCCTCTCCCTTGCAGGAAGCTTTCCCATGGCAATCTGCTTCTCAACAGCCTTCTCCCCTCCACCCTGCATGGCCTTCTGCTTCCTCTCCTGCAACTCAGAAATTTTCTTGTCTAACTGATTCATATCATTTTATATTTAATTTGTAAGGCACAAAAATAGCATAATTCTTTTACTAACAAAGGATAATTTTACTATATTACCTCTTATCACTTATATATTTTACAAAAACAATTAAAGAATTAAATTAGTTTTTTCAAAAATGGCTACATTTGTGAGATTAACAATAAAAAACTGTTTTTAATTTTATAATTAACGTTATCTGTTAGCAACATAAAAAAATAAGTTGTCTCAGATTAAAAGAATCTTTTCTAAAATAGATCTATCCTCGAAAAGATTCCTTTAGATGACGCAGGTTATTTTTTGGAGGTTACTTAGCATTATTGGTTTTTGTAAAAATTAATCAAAAGAATAATTTATATGGCAATAACTTTTAAAGACAGGCACATAGGGCCAAGAGACAAAGACATTAAAGAGATGCTTGGCATTCTTGGACTTGGCAGCTTGGATGAACTGGCACAGAAGACAGTTCCTCAGAATGTACTACTAAAGGAGGATATAAAACTCTCTGCTCCAATGAGCGAGAACGCCTACCTTGCACATCTTAAAGAGATGGTTTCAAAGAACAAGAATTTCCGTTCACTTATAGGAATGGGATTCTACGGTACAGGTACCCTCCCTGTAATAGTTAGAAACATCTTTGAGAACCCCGTATGGTATACATCATACACGCCTTACCAGGCAGAGATTTCGCAAGGACGTTTGGAGGCGCTTTTGGTTTTCCAGACTGTAATAAGCGAACTTACCGGATTTCCACTCTCAAACTGCTCAATGTTGGATGATGCCCAGGCAGCAGCAGAGGCTATGAGGATGATGTACGAGCTTCGCAGCCGCGCAATGGTCAAAGAGGGCAGAAACGTAATATTCGTAGACAACAACATATTCCCTCAAGTACTCTCCGTACTTAAGACAAGAGCCAAAGGTCTTGGAATAGAGATAGAGACAGGGGATTACGCAACATACGAGTTCGGCTCTAAATGTTACGGAGCAATGGTACAATACCCTGCCGCAAACGGAGAGGTAAGAGACTACACCCAATTTTGCGAAAAGGCACATGCAGCCGGATGCCTTGTAACAGCATATTGTGACCTACTCTCCCTTGCACTCCTTAAAGAGCCTGCAGCATGGGGAGCAGACGTTGCAGTAGGTTCTGCCCAGAGATTTGGTCTTCCAATGGGATTCGGCGGCCCTACAGCAGGTTACATGGCAACAAAAGACACCTACAAGAGAAATATTCCCGGGCGTATCATAGGAATATCTGTAGACAGATTAGGAAAAGAGGGGCTTAGACTTGCACTCCAGACCCGCGAACAGCACATTAAGAGAGAGAAAGCAACCTCAAACGTATGTACCGCAACAGCCCTTATGGCATCAATGAGCGGAATGTATGCAGTTTATCACGGCCCGCAAGGAATAAAGGATATAGCAGAAAGAACATCAATGTTTGCTCATTCAATTGCCAATTTCCTTAGAAATGCCGGGTACGTTCTTAGCACAGACAAATTCTTTGACACCATAGAGATCTGCGGACAGCTGAAAGAGGGAGAGCAGCAACCTTTGGATATTGCCAAGATTCAGGCAAAAGCAGAGGCCGCAGGAATCAATTTCTATTATCTTCCAAACAAAGTACGCATAAGTTTAGACGAACTTACAGATTGCAACGAAGCTGCCAAAGTACTTGCAGTATTTGAAACAGCCCCTTCGTGCGGATGCAACTGCAACGAGGCTGCAGAAGAGAACTTTATGAAGAGGGAGAGTGCATATCTGCAGCAGAAGGTATTCAACAGCTACCATTCTGAGACAGAGATGATGAGATACCTTAAGAAATTGGAGAGAAAGGATATATCACTTACCCACTCAATGATTCCGCTTGGTTCATGCACAATGAAGCTCAATGCCGCAGTTGAGATGTTACCTCTAAGCTGGAGCGAACTTACCAACGTTCACCCTCTTGCCCCTGCAAATCAGGTAGAGGGATATACCCAACTGTTAGATGAACTTTCAAAAGACCTTTGCACCATTACAGGATTTGATGCATGCTGTCTGCAGCCTAACTCGGGAGCAGCCGGAGAGTACGCCAGCCTGCTTACAATAAGAAGATGGCATGAGGCAAACGGAGGCAAAGAGAGAAACATAATGCTTATCCCTACATCTGCACACGGGACCAACCCTGCATCTGCAGCAATGGCCGGATTCGAGATTGTGCTTGTAGGATGTGACGACCACGGAAACGTTATAGTAGACGAGCTTAAAGAGAAGGCTGAGGCAAACAAGGATCATCTTGCAGGACTGATGATTACATACCCTTCTACCCACGGTATCTTTGAGGCCGAGATTAAGGAGATTGTAGACACAATACATAAATTCGGCGGAAAGGTATTTATGGATGGTGCCAACATGAACGGACAGATTGGACTTACCAATCCGGGCTTCATTGGAGCAGATATCTGCCACCTTAACCTCCATAAATCATTTGCAATGCCTCACGGTGGCGGTGGCCCGGGAGCAGGTCCTATCTGCTGTACAGCTGCCCTTGCACCATATATGCCGGGCAACCCAATGAACCCGGGAGAGGGTGCAGTGAGTGCAGGCCTGCACGGTAATGCAATGCTTGCCCCTATAACCCATGCATACATCAAACTGCTTGGAGCAGAGGGATTAAAGAAATCTACACAGGTAGCTATCCTCAACGCCAACTATATGGCACATCAGTTTGCCCCTGAGTTCTCTATCCTTTACAGAGGTGAAAAAGGGTTCGTAGGACACGAGTGTATTGTAGACTGCCGCAACTTCAAGAGCGAGTTTGGCGTAGATGCAACAGATCTTGCAAAACGTCTTATGGACTACGGTTTCCATGCTCCAACACTTTCATTCCCTGTTCATGAGACCCTTATGATAGAGCCAACAGAGTCTGAGAGCAAAGAGGAGTTAGACAGGTTTGTTGAGACCATGAAGCAGATTAAAAAGGAGTGCGATATGATTAAATCCGGCGAATACGATGCCAATGACAATCCTATCAAGAACTCCCCTCACCCTGCAGATGAGGTTTGTGCAGACGAGTGGAACCATAAATACAGCAGAAGTGTTGCCGCATTCCCGCTTGAGTGGTTGCACGAGAACAAATTCTGGCCTGCGACAAGCAGAATAGACAATGGTTATGGCGACCGTAACCTTGTAGCAAAATGTAAATAATGAGGTTGGCAAAAAAATTGATTTAAGTTTTAGCTAATTATCAAATTAACAGAGGACGGCCTTTTAAAAAATGGCCGTCCTCTTATATTCATAATGTATAATAGAATTTAGCTTGACACTCTTTAGTTTACACTACCTTTACAAAGGGTTTTGAGTTATAGTACAAGCATCCTCATATTTATGATTATTAAGAATTACCTTCAGTTTTCTTTTTACCCCCGATTCATTCTTAGAAACAACAACCTTTGCTTTTCTAACCGAATCTGCTTTAACGATAACTTCAAACCAGCTTCCTGTAGTTATCATTGCATTTTCTATCTCTTGATATGACGTCCTTTCACCACATTCAATCTCCATTGAAAAAATAGATGTATTTGCTGTAATAACAACCTCTTGTTCGTTACCGTCTAAAGTTATTTTATGCCTGTCAACTTTGATTCTATCAAAACATGAGGTCAATGATACTAATAAAACAATTACAATTATAAATTTTTTCATAAATAAGTTCATTCATTAAATTGTATAACAAAATATATTTAGTGTATAGCCTTTTGTGTTATTAAACACGATGCATATTTTTCCTCATAAGTTGCCCGCACCTCTAACCATCTGGTTTCTCCTGTATTATTCTCACTTAGTTTGATTGTTATGTTATGATCACCTTCTCCAATTGGGACCTCAACCCTAAACCACTCACCTTCACAATACATAATTTTGTTATCATTATCAAAAATCATCTCGTATTTTATAATGTTATAACCCTCGTCATCTAAATGTCTTGGTTTATCTATAAATATCCTTTGCACTGAATGATTTGCCCTTATTGTAAAAGTCTGCGCATTACCATCTAAATCTACAGCATAATGAGACAACTTCATCAAATATAAAGTACAAGATGACAACAATCCTATTAAAACTAAGAATATAATAAAAGTATACTTCTTCATATTAATTTGCTGGTGTATTATAAGTAATTAATCTAAAATGCCACGAATATGTGTAGTTATTGTTTCTTCTCATTTTACTGTCGTTTTTTAAGTGTTCCTATTATTTTTAGATAGCTTTTACCATAGATGGATAATTTCCAAAAACAGGCATTGCCTTTTTCAAAGATAAACAAATTTTCCAGTTCTACAACAAATTTTAAACCATTTTATTCATTTTTATTAAACATCAAATAATTTTCCTTAAATTAACAACAATTGTAAAGTTAACAGTTATTCTATAACTATAATTTTTGACCCAGAATTATGAATTATCCCTAACTTTGACTTTTGAAAAAATCTTGGCTCCGCTGCAAGCATAAAAGGCTAATACAGTAGTTGCCGTTAAATCACATCATTATGGATATTGGAGATAAAATAAAGTTTTTAGACGACGTAGGCGGCGGAACCGTTAAAGGTTTTGCCCGCGGAGGTTATGCCATAATAGAGGACAAAGATGGTTTTGAGATCCCATATCCTATAAAGCAATGCGTTGTGATTGAAAAGTATGAAGCTCAGCCTAAGATTTCTCAAGAGGAGAAGCTCCGCCAGACGCAACAGCGTAGAGAGACAGAGGCAAAAGAGGCTGAACTAAAAAGGAAACAGCAGGAGAAAGAGGAGAAGAGAAGGTTTGAGCAGGAGCTAAGACAGGCATTAAAGGATAAGTATTCCACAGATGTATTGTCGGGAAGCGGAAAACGGCAGAAAATAAAGATAAAAGCAATGCAGCATGAGGAGGATTCTCTTGTCCGCGAAACGGCTTTTGGGGTATTGGAGGTGGACTTGCATGCCAACCAGCTGCTACTCACCACCAAAGGGATGGGCAACACAGATATCCTTTTGTACCAATTGTCTAAATTCAACGAGGTTATGCGGCAATACCACCGCAAGAAAGGTACTCAGTTAGTATTCATTCATGGGAAGGGTGAGGGGGTGCTGAGAAATGCGCTGTTGCACGAGCTTAGAACCAAATACCCGCAATGCTATTGGCAGGATGCTCCGTTTCATAAGTATGGGTTTGGGGCTACCAAAGTAACAATAAGGTAAGAAATTGTATAAAAGGCAATTTCTTCGTTATACCTTTTAATCTATACGTTGCATTTCACGACGGAGATCCTTCTCCTTAATAGACTGCCTCTTGTCATACTCACGCTTACCCTTTGCAAGAGAGATGTTTACCTTGGCATAACCATTATCGGCAATAAAAAGGCGGGTAGCCACAATAGTAAGGCCTTTATCCTTTATAGCACGTTCCAACTTCCTGAGCTCTCGCTTGTTAAGAAGGAGCTTGCGGTCTCTGTACGGGTCGTGCTTATTAAACGAACCCCACCAGTAGTCTGCAATATGCATCCCTTTTATATACAATTCACCCCTGTTGAAATAGCAATAGGAATCTACTAACGATGCCTTGCCTGCACGGATAGATTTAATCTCTGTTCCGCACAGTACAATACCTGCAGTATAATTCTCTAAAAAGGTATATTCAAAACCTGCTCTCTTGTTCCTTATCTCAACTCTCGCTTTCTTTTCCTTAGACATATCTCCTCCTTTACAAGCATCTCTTAGATTATGCAAACTTACATAAAATCTATCGATTTTTCGCCCGTTGATGTGTATTTCTTCAAATGCTAACAAAATGGCGTATCTGAATTTTGATACACCCTCTTATACTTATGAGAACAATGAAGAGATTTTAGTTTCAGTTTGATTTGGAAGTACTAATGGAACTGGCTTATTGTTGTAAAAATGAAAATCAATAGCTTCTTTAAGCCCTTTGTGTATCCCTAATTCTTGAAATAAACTATTTCTATATTCTTGTATTTCGACACCCTTTTTGGTACTTTTAAAAATCTCAATTTTTCCATTAATTGCTTGTTTTACCTTATTTTCAATCCAAGGTTTTATAATGAAATCATATAAATCATGACCTCGCATCAATACATAGAATTGATCGTCTGCAGGTCAGTTGTCTGTACATAAGCAATACAACGGTAATTGATCTTTGGAGACTGCGTGTCTCCCTTTTTTGTATCGCCTTTTGAAGCTGCCACAATACTGGTTGGCTAGCCCACCAGTATTGCACTTCTATCTTGATTCTTTACTGTAAAACCACTTTGGCATTCTGTCATTTCCAGTCATACCGTAAGCGAAAAAATTATGGTTCAATAACGCAAATACAAAAGAAGTGAAACATTTCTCTAGAATTGCCCCGCTCCTTAATGTCTACAAAGGATTTTGAATTATAGTACAATAAGCATCATATTTGCTATCCGAAAAACTTACTCTAATTTTTCTTTTATCTCCAGAATCATTTTTGGAAACAACAACCTTTGCTTTTCTTCTTGATGCATTTTCATCAACTGTAATTTCAAACCAACTTCCTTTAGCTGTCGTTGTGTAAATAGTATTAATATTATCATACAGCACCCTTTCATCACAATCAACATATATACTAAAAATCCCTGTATTAGCTTTAATTACCACCTCTTGTGCATCACCATCTAAAGTTATCTTATGCCTGTCTATTTTAATTCTATCATAGCATGAATTTAAAGACATTAATAAAATAGTTATAATTATCAGTTTTTTCATAAACACAATATAGTTTATCATATAACTTTAAATATCTAATTTGCAGGGACATTATAAGTAATTAACCTA